>RCNQ01000052.1 GCA_003731675.1 Bacteroidetes/Chlorobi group bacterium ChocPot_Mid | reverse complement strand
ATTCTCTTGTTTTTCAGTATGTTAATTTTTAGAACTCCCCTTTAGATAATATATGGAAAAAATAGATAATTACAATATAAACCACATTAAACTCTGAAAACCTATTAAACTTCCTATACTTAGGTTGTGGATAAATTGATTTTATTAGTAATGTAGATTTTGATAAATTGCATATCTTTATTTTACGAGTTTAATATTATTTTAATATATGTATTTATCTGATTTAGAAATAGTCGGTTTTAAATCTTTTGCACAAAAGACGAACTTCAAATTTTCAGGAGGAATAACTGGTTTGGTTGGTCCTAACGGAAGTGGCAAAACCAACATAGTTGACGCTATTCGTTGGGTTCTTGGTGAACAGAAAAGCTCGATTTTGCGTTCGGATATCATGGAGGACGTTATATTCAACGGTACAAGCAGACGGAAACCTCTTGGTATGGCAGAAGTTTCACTGACTTTGCAAAATAATAAGCAGATTTTACCTACCGAATATTCTGAAGTCACAATTTCCCGGCGACTCTTTCGCAATGGGGAAAGTCAATATCTCCTGAATAATACTCAATGTCGCTTGCGAGATGTGATGGATTTATTTATGGATACTGGCATCGGTGCTGATTCCTATTCAGTTATTGAATTGAAAATGGTGGAAGCCATTCTCAGTGGAAAACCTGAAGAACGAAGAAGTCTGGTAGAAGAAGCCGCAGGTGTGAAAAAATACAAGTTACGAAGGAAGGAAGCCAGCAGAAAACTACAAAATGTCCAAAGTGATTTACTCAGGGTCAATGACTTAGTCTCTGAAATTGAAAAACAGGTTAATTCCTTATCTCGTCAGGCGGCTAAGACCAGACGATATAACAGATTGACAGAAGAGCTAAAGTCTTTTGAAGTAAAATTACTTTATCATCAGTTTGAAAATTATAACAGAAAATTATCCGGAATAAATGTAGAATTTGAAGAATTAAAGTCTAAAAAATCCGAAAAAAGCAGGGAAATACAGTCTGACGAAAAGGCATTAAACGAACTTAAAGAAAAAATGTCATTGCTCGACACTGAGTATCAAACAGCACTTGAAAAAGAAAATGAAATGAATTCACGGATTTCAACCATTAATCAAGATAGTGCTGTGACTCAGGAAAAAATTTCAGCTTTGAATTCAACAAACTTAAGAATTCATAATGAACTTGCAGAATATTCAGAAAATTACGAAAACTTAAACAGACAGATAGAAACCATAAAGAATTCTTTAAATAATGTATTGAATCTGGTCAGTCAGGTAGATGCAGAGCTTACATTTGCCTCTTCGCAAAGAGATGAAATAAGGGAACTGGTAAATCAGGTAAGAGACCAAAATACTTTTTCCAATGAAGAAGTCCTTAACTTCCAAAATCGGATTCAGACGATCATAAATGATATTGAAAATGGGAAAAACCGAAAAATAAGTCTCGAGAGAAGTATTGAAGAAAGCATTGAAGAAATTAATAATTTAAAGTCCAAATTACAAAATCTTGAAGACGAGATTGAATCTTATAAACAAAAGAATCATGATTTTGAACAGAGAGTTATTGATGCCGAAACTGCACTTAAAATAGCTGAGGAAAATAAACTGAACCTCGAAAATGAAATTGAGAAGCAAAGGAATAAATTCTCGGATTTAAATATTGAATTAAACAGTAAAAACGCATCTCTCGAAATGCTTCAAAGCATTATTGATACGGATGACAGTACTAAATATCTGATTAAAGATGCTGGTTGGCAAACTGACAAGGAAAAACTTTTACTTGGTGAAGCAGTATCCACAGATGAAAAATATCGTGTAGCTGTTTCTGCGGCTTTAGGTGAATACTCAAGATATTTCATTGTTGACAACAAGGAAGAAGCTGAAATTGCTATTCAAATGCTTAAATCGAGTGGCAAGGGTAAAGCTTCATTTATATGTAAAAATCTCATCCCAGCTACTACAAAACCTGAAGCATACTCAGGAATAACCGGTGCTGTTGGATATGTCAGTGAATTAGTAAGAGCAGATGAAAAAATCATTGATGCTTTAAGAATTCTTCTTGGCAAAACAATGCTGTTTGAAAACATCACAATGGCATGGGATTCAGTCCAGAAAGGTTTGTGCGATATAGCTGTAACAATAGACGGCGAAATAATAAAAAATAAAGCTTTTCTTCGCGGTGGTTCAAAATCAAAAACAGAAGGCTTGCAAATCGGTAAAAAGGAGAGAGTTGACAAATTAAAATCGGAAATCAAGCAATTAAACAATAAGATTTCTGATGTTGACCAAACTATTAAAAATCTTAAAGAACAGCTGGACAAAATTGACATGGCACAACTTAATAATACATTAAGAAATGCACAAAATGAAAAGAATAATCACGAGCAAGCAATTGTTCAACTAAGTTATAAAGCACAAAGTCTTCAACAAAGCATTCAGGTTTACGAAAAAAACAATGAAAACTTTTATGATGAAATCAACCTGATTAAATTGAAAATTGATAATTCAAAAAGTGAAATTCAGGATTTGGAAACTAAGCTTACTCAAGCTAAGGAACAACAAATTCAAAAATCCGAAGAATTACGTGAACTCGAGGTCAAACTTGCTGAAAAAGATGATGAATTCCATAAAGTTGAAATGAAGAAAGTCCGTTATGACCAGGAAATTATCTCTTTAAATAAAGAAATCGAATCACTTAACGACAGAATTAATGAATTAAGGAATAACGAAGAAAAACGCAAATTAGAAATTCAAAAAAACAAAGAAGATATAGACAATTACGAAAAACTCCTTGCTGAACTGAACTTACAGTTGGAAGAATTAAAGCTGGGTTCTATTGAAATTCAAAATCAAAGAGAGTTTACCGGAAATCTTATTAAATCTCTGAAAGAACAGGTTACACAATATTCAAATGACATTAATTTAAAAAGAAAAGAATATGAACAACTGTTCGAATCCATCCACCTTATGGATATTAAAGTTAACGAATTGGCAAATAAACTCGAAAACGTGAAGTCCAGGGCAAGCGAGGGATATGAAATAGACCTCGAAACAAGTCAAATTGAACTCGAGGAAAACTTCTCGATTGAGGATACTAAAAAAGAGGTAAACGATATTAAAGAAAAACTTATACAGTTGGGAAATGTTAACTTCATGGCTCTCGAAGAATTCGAGGAGCAAAACGAGAGGTTGCAGTTTTATACTAAACAGATAAATGACCTTCAGGATTCAGAAAAAAATCTTCTGGAAACAATTGACGAAATAAACAGAACAGCTCAGGAAAAATTTACTGAGACTTTTGATAAAGTCAATATTTCTTTCCAAAAATTAATCAAGCGACTTTTTGGAGAGGATGCTGAATCGGAGCTGAAACTTACTGAGGGTGACCCACTTGAATCTGATATTGCAATCATCGCAAAACCACCTGGTAAAAAACCAAGGAATATTGAAGGTTTGTCTCAAGGAGAAAAAACTCTTGTTGCTATTGCTTTGCTTTTTGCTATTTATTTAGTAAAGCCAAGTCCTTTCTGTATTCTCGATGAAGTTGATGCACCTTTAGATGATACCAATATCGGCAGATTCATACATCTGATAAGGGAATTCAGCACAGATACTCAGTTTCTTGTGGTTACTCATAACAAGAAAACTATGGAGGAATCCGACAGTTTATATGGTATCACTATGGAAGAAGAAGGTGTTTCCAAAGTGGTTTCAGTTAGACTTTCTCAAGAAAACGGTAACAATAATTAAAAAAAATTTGAATATTTGAAATATTTTTTGTAATTATCGTTTTAATAAATGTGAATTTTGTTTTCTAAATCTCTTGGAGGGAGATATGAAAAAGCTTTTAGTTATTTTTTTTGGATATTTAATGCTCTTTTCCTGCAATATTCTGATAGCGCAGGAACAGGTAAATGCTGAGGATGAATCAGATCCTTTACGCTTTTACAAAGCTAAATACGATGCTACTTATGATGCACCAATTGAAATTGTTGCAAAAGCAACAATTAAGTCTCTTGATGACATTGCTTGTCTTATTGTACAAAAAAAGGAAAAAACTGATGATGAAGATGGATTTATTCGCTGGGTTATCAAATCTGATTATTGCGTTTTCGTTGAAGGTGATTCATCTTTCGTTAAATTGAGAGAAAAAAGCAAGCAAATGCCCTTTATTCGTGGCGGCGCATGGAAAACCGGAAGAATCCAATACAAATTTGTAATAACCGAACAAGCTGACGGAAAGGTTTATTTGCTTCTTAACACATCATTGAGCGGTTTTGAATATTATGTAACAAATAAAGTCCATTTCTGGGAATCTAACGGACAATTTGAACATGAGATTATGACAGCTATTGAAAAAAATATCGAACTTTTAAAGCAGGAATTACCTAAGAAAGAATAAAAACTATGCCAACATTACATCTTGGTTTTCTTGCATCTCATGGCGGCAGTAATATGCAGGCAATTATTGATGCTTGCAAATCAGGTAGGTTAGATGCAATTCCTTGTTGCGTTATTTCAAACAATTCTGATTCTAAGGCTCTTGAAAGAGCCGCCAAGGAAGGAATTCCATATTATCATATCTCTGCAATTAAATATCCCGACCCAAAAGAACTCGATAAAGCTATCATTGAAAAGTTCACTCAGCATGGTGTGGATACTGTTATTCTTGCTGGATATATGAAGAAACTGGGTCATACAGTTATTAATCGTTTTAATGGTAGAATATTGAATATTCATCCTGCATTACTACCGAAATATGGAGGAAAAGGTATGTATGGTAATTTTGTTCATGAAGCAGTTATCAAAGCAAAGGAAAAATTTTCTGGTCCTACTGTCCACCTTGTTGATGCAAACTACGACAAAGGTAGAATTTTAGGTCAAAAAAAAGTTCCTGTATTGCCCGATGATACTATTGAAACATTAGCAGAAAGAGTATTGCAACAAGAGCATGTCCTTTATCCTGAAGTACTCCAAAAAATTGCAACAGGTGAAATCATTATTTAATTCAATAATATTTATTTATCAACTATTTTGTCCAGATAGTCTCGTTTATTCCTAATAAATGATTAGAAAACCTTGCCGCTGTAAAAAGGTAATCCGATAAGCGGTTAAGAAAAATTACAGGTAATTCACCAATAGTTTCTTTCTCCGACAAAGATACTGCTAACCTTTCCGCTCTGCGACAGACAGTTCTTGCCTGATGCAGAAATGCTCCGGGTTTGGAACCACCGGGTAAAATAAAATTCTTCAATTCTGGTAATTTAATTGTATATTCATCTATCTTCTTCTCAAGATATTCTATATTTTCTTTCTGGATGCGTTGGATATTGATTTTGCTGTCTAATGGAGTTGCAAGGTCTGAACCTAGATTGAATAACCATTTGCTGATTTTGAGCAAATCATCTTCAATTAATTTTGGTACATCATGTGCTATTACAATACCTATAATTGTATTTAATTCATCAACAGTACCGTATGTTTCAACCCTTAAATCTGATTTTTGAACTCGATTTCCATTATAAAGTGAAGTACTTCCCTTATCTCCGGTTTTAGTGTAAATTTTCATTGTTCTTTAAATTACTAAATAAAAAAAACAAATTTCATAAAAAAAGAGTTGATTAACAAGTAAAATTTGAAATTTTAGTAATTTGCATAATTATTTAAATACGAAGAAAGAAATATGAAAGAAAAAATAAATGTTCTGTTCATTGGCGATGTTGTTGGAGAAGCAGGGATAAATATTGTCAGGAATTACATAAATGAATTAAAAGACAAATACCTACCCGACTTTATTATTGCCAATGGTGAAAATGCCGACAAAGGCAAAGGAATTTCAAAAAATGAAGCACAACAGCTTTTTGAACTTGGAATAAATGTTATAACAACAGGTAATCACGTATGGGACAATTGGTCATCAAAACCTTTACTCGCTGAAAATCCTAATGTTCTCAGACCTTTTAACTATCCTGCCGGAAATGTTGGTATGGGTTATGTCCAACAAGATTTGGAAGAATTCAGTATCTGTGTCCTTAATTTACAGGGAAGAACCTTTATGCAGACAATTGATTGTCCATTCAAAGCCGCTGATTTTGTTATCAAAACTGTTGCCGAAAAGACAAAAATAATTGTTGTTGACTTTCACGCTGAAGCTACTGCTGAAAAAATGGCTTTAAGCTGGTATCTTGATGGTCGAGTCAGTGCGTTAATCGGTACTCATACACACATTCCGACTGCTGACAGTTCGATTTTACCTAAAGGAACGGCTTATATTACAGATGTAGGAATGACAGGTTCTTACGACTCAGTTGTGGGAATGAAAAAAGAGCAGGCACTCAAGCGAATGCTCTTGCAAATACCTCATAAATATGAAGTTGCAACTGAAGATTGTCGTATCTGCGGTGTTACCATTACTATTGACACTTATTCCGGAATGGCAGAAAGTATCGAACAGTTTATATTACCAAAATTTGAAAATGGGAAATAAATTATTTT
>RCNQ01000327.1 GCA_003731675.1 Bacteroidetes/Chlorobi group bacterium ChocPot_Mid | reverse complement strand
TTCAGAGAAATCATTTTTATTTTTCATAACTTTTAAACTGCCATAGGAATACAATTTGATAGCATCTGGTGAATTGAAGTATTTCGGACCACAAGCAAGTGGAATGCCATATCCTGCAGGTTCAGTTATACTATGTACACCGGAACCGAAACCTCCTCCGATGTAAGCCGCATCTGCTAGCGAATAAAGTGTAAGTAGTTTACCTATACTATCAACAATGATATGATTTTTACCAAGGAAGTTGGATATGTTAGTTAATTGGTTTTCTTTTTTCAGGAAATCCTCAATTTGTGAAAGGAGGTAACTGTGAGGTAATTGGCTCTTTAGTTTTTTTATATGTTTTTCGGTTGGTTCATGGGGAACTATAATGAACTTAATATTTGCATTTTGTTTTTCTATATCAATGAGGGAGTCAATTAGAATATCCTCGTCTTTTTCCCATGTGCTCCCGGCTACCAAAATAAATTCATGCTCTTTAAATAGTTCTTTGGGATAGATTGTTTTGTTCTTAGCTTTTTCTACATTTTCAATTATTCTGTCAAATCGGGTATCGCTTAAAGTCTGAATTTCTGAGAGAATTTTTAAATCTTGAAAAAATTGGGTATGTTCCTCAGATACTGTAAATATTTTTTTAAATATGGAATAGTTCGACTTAGTAAATTGTCTGAGAAAAGGTAATTTGTATAAAAATTTTTGATTTGGCTTGGTGGCACAAATCAAAAATGCTGGTATATGTTTTTTCTTCAAAATTCTTAAAAAATTTCTCCATATTTCATATCTAATAAAAACAGCCATATTGGGTTTAATATTTTTAATAAAATATTTTGCATTGGCAAGAGTGTCAAATGGTAAGTACAAAACACTATCAGCAAATTCGTATTTTTTTTGATTGTTGTATCCCGATGGTGAGAAAAATGAGATTATTATTACTATATCAGGATGCATTTTCTTAATTTTCTCAATTATTGGTTTTGCTTGCTCGAATTCTCCCATTGAAGCGGAATGAAACCATATTCTAAATCCTTTTAATGATAATAGCTTACTCTTCTCATTTGATAATACTTTTTCCCAATTTTTCTCCCTGTCTCTAATCTTCTTGTTAAAGAGTTTAGAAATGCTTAAAAGCATAGCAAGCAAAGGAATAATTATTACATTATATAGAATCGAGATTAGCATTAATTATCCATCCAAAGTTTAAAAATTATTAATCAATTGTGATAACCATGTTATCAATTAGTCTTGTTTTTCCTAATTTACAAGCTAAAAGGAGTACAATTTTTTGTCCTGATTCAAAATAATCCGGTTCATTCAGAGAATCTGCAAGAGCCGATGAGGCGTAATCAATTTGAATTTCAGGTAAGGATAATAATGTATCTTTGAGGATATCATCAATTTCCTCTTTTTTTCTTGTCCCTTTTTTTATTGCTTCCTTAACATTGTTCAAAGCTTTATATAAAATCGTTGCTTTATTCCTATCTGTAGTGGAAAGATATACGTTTCTTGAACTCATAGCTAAACCATCATGTTCTCTTATAGTTGGAGCAACGACAATTGACACAGGAAAGTTAAAATCTTTCACTAATTGCTTAATCACCAAAGTCTGTTGATAGTCCTTTTGACCAAAGATTGCAAAATCTGGTAAAGTTGCATTAAAAAGTTTAGCAACAACCGTTGCAACTCCATTAAAATGAAGAGGTCTAAATTTCCCTTCAAATTTTTCAGTAATCCCTTTGATTTTTATTTCTGAGCTAAATCCTGATGGATACATTTCTTCAACAGATGGATTGAAAAGAAAATCAGAACCGTTGGTTTTTGCCAGATTGAAGTCCCTTTCGAAATCTCTTGGATATTTTTCAAAATCTTCATTTGGAGCAAACTGGGTTGGATTAACAAAAAGAGTTGTTATACAAAAATCAGCCGTTTCCTTTGCTAAGCGTATTAGACTACAATGTCCCTCATGTAAATATCCCATTGTTGGAACAACTGCAATAGTTTTATAAGACTTACGCATTTCATTTGAGATATTTTGCATCTCTGATATTTTCTCAATGATTCTCATATTTTCATTTATCAATCAATTTGGTTCCAGCTCTTCCGGAAGTTAATTCTGTTATTTTTCTTTGGAATTCGTTTATTTTGTTTGAATGAATTTCAGCAATAATTTCTATAGCATCAAGATAATTTTCTTGGGTATTTAAAGCGTATTCGTTCAAAATATGTTTAACGGTATTTAAATCGTCATAGGTACAAAAAATCTGAATATTTTTTGTAATATGAACTTTTTTCTTTTCACAAATCTTTAATACTTCTTCAGTTGCATTGGAATAGGCACGAGCTAAACCACCGACACCTAATTTTGTACCACCGAAATAACGGGTTACAATTACTATCAAATCACTCAGGTCAAATTTTTTAATTGTAAACAAGATAGGTTTACCTGCAGAACCATTTGGTTCACCATCATCTGAAGCTCTGAAGTCCATTCCCAGATATCCAATTCTGTATGCAAAACAGTTATGAGTAGCATCAAAGAATTCTGTCCTAACAGTGCCTAATATTTCTTTGGCTTTTTCCTTTGAATCAGCAGGGTATGCAGATGCAATAAATTTTGAACTTTTTACCTTAATTTCTGTTCTCTTGTCCTGACTTATTGTAAAATAAAAATCAGGATTTTGACTGTAATTATTCTCAGTATTTTTCATATCATTAACCATTTTAAATCCATTGTAAATGTTTAAACAAAATATGAAAACCAATGAGAATGAGAACTATACCGCCAAAGATTGAAATCTTTCTTCCAAATATGTGAGATAATGATTCACCTGCTTTTATACCTAACAGACTCATAGTTGAAGCTACGATTCCAATTATTATGCTTGGGATTATAATGTCAGAATTGACAATACCCAAAGAAAAACCAACAGCAAGGGCATCAATACTTGTGGCTATGGATAAATTAACTAAAGAAAAACCTTTTGTAATGTCATTTTGGACTTTATTATCATTTTGTGACAGCGAATCAATTATCATTTTACCACCGATAACAATTAGAATAAGTAATGCTATCCAGTGGTCATAATTTTCGACAATTTTCACTATTTCAGACCCAGCTAACCAACCAAGAATGGGCATAAAAAACTGGAAAAGACCAAAATGGAATGACAAACGGAATTTCTGTCTTTTCGTGGCTTTCCCATAAAATGAACCTGCGGCGAAAGATACTGCAAAAGCATCAATTGCCAAGGCAAATGCTATTAGTATGATGAGATAAAATTCCATTAATTACAAAAATGACAAATTTAATATTTTAAAAGATACAAAAATAGCTAAAATATGTATTTTACTGAAATTTATAATCCTGTAATGACCTTTAAGGCATTTGGTATTACTTCGAATTCAAAAGGAGAATGGCCAAAAGTTTCTCCGTCAACTTCAAGAAAAATTTTATCTATTGTAGAAATGGACACTTTTTTTGTTTTGTAAGTCGAAATTTTTGGATGATTAATATGTGTTCCTTTGTACAATCTGGGTAATTGTGTTAAAACATCAAAACGGGATATATTTTCAATAAGAGTAAAATCAATAAATCCATCAGTAAGGTCTGCAAAGGGGAGTTGCTTCATAGCTCCACCATTATATTTGCCTTTTCCGACAGATAGTAAGAACAACTTACAATTTATGACTTTTTCATTAAATTCAATAATACTGTCAACAGATTTATAATTAATCAAAGATGAAATTACATTTTTAAGATATACTAATATTCCGCTTTTGTTATTTTTTTTATCAAGGTTGGATTTGATAGCTACGTGTGCGTCGAAACCAATACCTGATATATTCGCAAAATACCTTGACTGAATTTGATTACCCTCATTATAAGTAGCTTTAGCTAAATCCTGTCTTATAATATTATTTTTTATGATTAATTTTATTGCATCTTCTGTATTACTGGGTATTTTATGTGAACGGCACCAATCATTGCCTGTACCAACAGGAATCATAGATACAGTAATCTCATTCAGAGCATTTGCAGAAATTGAAAGTAGTCCATTTATAACCTCGTTTAATGACCCGTCACCACCGACAATGATTATTTTCTTATAATTATTTTTATACGTATTTTTAGCAATTTCAATGATATGACCACTAAATTCAGAAAACTGGAAATCGTATTCAATTTTATTTTCTGCCAATAATGAAGCAATGATATTCCATTTTTTTATACCTAAACCACTTCCAGCATTTGGATTAATAATAATAAAGTACTTGTTATTTGCCATAAAGTTTAAAAAGATGTTAATAATTATATTTACAAGAATAATAATTTTTTTTGGATTTAGATATAATAATATTTAAATTTAATTTTTTTTCATTGAAATTTGCTGAGTTTTTATCATTTTTGTAATATATCATAAATTAAGAGGTAATAGAATGAATTGGACAAGGAATACAATTATAATTGTTTTACTATTATTTGTTATTATTAATAACAAGTTGATTGCACAGGAAGACCAAGCCAGAATAACAATTATATTGACAGACAAGGAGGGAAATCCAAAATCAAATCTCAATTTCATGATAAAAGATTATAATGATAATAGTTTGAAAGTAGAAGCAATTACTGATACCGAAGGTAAATATACAACTATATTGTCAAAGGGTGGTTCCTATACAGTTTTTTTCAAGCATGAAGGCAGAGAATGGAATTTTAATTTTGATGTACCCAATAAACCAGGAAGAAAAGCATATACATTTAAATTTGCAATATCCATTGAAGAAACCAAAGAGGTCAGTTATCGTAGCACTTCAAATTTTGACGAAAAGAAAGACCAATCAATTTGTGATGTAACTATCATTATTCGTGACAATACAGGAATGCCATTACCATATCAACCGTTTAAAATATTTACAAGAGATAATACCTTTAGTGAAGAAGTAGTCAGTGATAGCACAGGCATCTTCAAACAGTTTTTAAAAAGAGGAAGCAGATATGAATTATTAGCTGAGTTAGAAGGTTTTAAATTTACTTCTTATTTCGAAATAACCAAAGACATTGAGTTTCTAAAATATGTTTTCGACATTGATTTTAATTTAATCACACAACAAGTGTATGATACAACTTATGTAGAAAAGGAGATAAGAGAAAAAAGTGAAATGAAGACCATTATAAGAGTAATTAATAAACAGGGACAAGTTGAATCTGATGCAAAAGTTATCTTAGAAGAATCCAATAAATTATTTTTTGAAGGAATGACCGATTTGGCAGGTGAAGTTGATACTGTTACTGATAGGCGGAAAGTATATGAAATTTATATTAGGAAAAATGATAAAACTTATTTACATGAGTTAGTGCTTCCTGCAGATGAAACAATAACTGTTTTTACATATATAGTGGAAGTAGATTTCTCACCGCCTACAAAGCGGAAGTTTAAATTAAATGCTTACTTTGATACTGGTAAAGCAGATTTAAAAAAAGATTGTTTTCCTGAATTGCAAGGTTTGTATGATATGATGATTTATAATATGAAAATGGAGATTGAGATTCAAGGACATACCGACAGTATGGGTGATGAAAAGATGAATCAGGTCTTATCAGAAAATAGAGCAAAATCTGTAAAAAATTGGCTAACAGAACGTGGAATTGCTGAAAACAGAATCAATCCAATCGGTTATGGTGAAACAATGCCTTGTGCTACCAATAAGACACCTCAAGGCAGACAGCTTAACAGAAGAATCGAAGTTGAAATTCTTAAGGAGTAGACTTTGTTTCATTACTTGAATACATTTGACAACCAATAAAGACTTTTTAGACCTCAGAAAATAGATGTTAAAAAAAAAGAGAAAGAGAAATTATGGAAATAATGGTAATTATCTTAATTGCAATTTTGTCAGGATTAATTGGTTGGTTTGTTAGCAAACAAAAATTTTCAATAGTTCCTGGAATCCCCAAAGAAGAATTTGACGCTCTAAATCAGGAATTAAACGAGATTAAAATAGCAAAATCTGTAGCTGAAGAAAAAGCTATTATGCTGCAAAATGACATAAACAATTTTAATCTAAAATATTCTGAAAAGGAAAAAGAACTTATTGAAATTAGTGCTCAAAAAGCAAGAATTGAGCAAGAAGTCCTGAATCTCAGACAAAAACTTGATGAACAAAAGAAAGATTTGGTTGAAATTCAAAACAAATTTACCTTAGAATTTGAAAATTTGGCAAACAGGATTTTTGATGAAAAAAGTTCAAAGTTTACCGAACAAAATAAAGAAAATCTAAAAACTATTCTCAACCCTTTGAGTGAAAAAATTAAAGATTTTGAAAAGAAGGTAGAAGAAACATACGAAAAAGAATCAAGAGACAGAACCTCGTTAGGCGGAGAAATCAAGAAGTTATTTGAATTAAATCAACAAATCAGCAAGGAAGCTCAGAATCTGGCTGTAGCTTTAAAAGGACAGACTAAAACTCAAGGAAATTGGGGTGAGATAATTCTTGAGAGTCTGCTTGAGAAATCCGGATTAGTTAAAGATAGGGAATACTTCATTCAAAAATCATTTACTAATGAATTTGGTAAGCGGTTACAACCTGATGTAATAATTAAATTCCCCGGTGAAAGAGATATAATCGTTGACTCAAAAGTTTCTTTGAACGCTTATGAAAGATTTTCATCTGCTGAAACTAAAGAAGAACAGGAAAAAGCTTTAAGAGAACACGTTTATTCAGTAAAAAAACATATTGATGAATTAAGTTCAAAAAAATACGAAGACATCAAGGAGTTAAACAGTTTAGAATTTGTTTTCATGTTTATTCCCATCGAGCCTGCTTACTATTCAGCAATTCAAGGCGAACCTGAACTTTGGAACTATGCTTACCAAAAGAGAATTATGCTTGTTAGCCCAACAAATCTATTTGCTGTCTTGAAAATGACAGAAAAACTTTGGCAACAAGAATATCAAAGTCGCAATGCTTACGAGATAGCCAAACAAAGTGGGGAACTCTACGATAAATTTGTTGGTTTTGTTGAAGATTTGCTAACTATCGGAAAAAAAATTAAGGATAGCGAACAAAGCTATGAAGCCGCTATGAATAAGCTTAAAGATGGAAATGGCAATTTAATAAAAAGAACCGAGCGTTTAAAGGAGTTAGGCGCCCGTGCAAAAAAAACATTGCCTAATATTATTGATTTTTGATTCTCCTCAAGATATATGATTCTTAAACCCAACATATTAAATATTATATAAATATATAATATTTTTTAATCATAGTTGTTTATACTACAAACCTATATTATAGTAAACTACTAAGAAAAGGTTTTTTCTACTATTTTTATTACTGTAAATTTTAGTTAATTTAAACTTAATAATTATTTAGAACTGAAGAATAAATTATCCAAATAAAGGGGGATTTTGGATGGAAAAGATGCTGAAACAAAAAATATGTGATGCTGAGGGAATAAAGAAAAAAGTTTCTTTTAAGTATTTGTTGATTTTGATGTTCTTTATGTTGTCAGCAAATGTTAATTTATATTCTTCAGAGCTTTGGGAGATTTTTACATCCAATAATACTGCACCGGGTTACCTTCGATTTGACATTAGTAACGACGGTAATTTCTTTCTTGTTGATAACAACGGAGACATTGTTTATCAAGATTCAAGTTTATACGGTTCCAACAGGTCATTTTATAAATTACTGAAAAATGGTTACTGGAGTACTGTTACAATTGATAATAAAGTAAGAATTTATAATGACAATTTTTCATTGGTTGGGCAGATAAGTATAACTCCGAATTTAAGAATAGATGCTCATGATATTGAATCTTTAAGTAACGGACATTATTTGTTGCTTTGTACCGAACCGAGAGTAATTGATATGAGCAAGATAGTTGAGGGTGGCCAGACAAATGCTGAAGTAAGCGGGGTTGTGTTACTTGAAGTGGATTTAAATAGCAATGTGCATTGGATTTGGAATAGCTTTGATTATTTAAATATAACAGACGTAACAGAAGATATTGACTTAACACAAAATATTATTGATTTTACTCATGCAAATGCTGTAGATGAGGATTTAGATGGCAATATAATTGTTTCTTTAAGACATTTCGATGAGATAATTAAAATTGATAAACAAACTCACAGGATTATGTGGAGACTTGGTGGCAGTGCAAGCAAAAATAATGATTTTGAATTTGTTAACGATACCGAGAATAACTTTTTTGGATTTTCACATCAACATGCTATTAGGATATTACCTAATGGACATTTGTTGATGTTTGATAATGGGAATTTAAAACCTGTTCAATTTTCCCGGGCAGTTGAATATGAACTTGATACTGTAAATAAGACTTGCAGATTAGTTTGGGACTACCGTGAATCACCAGATATTTTTTACGGGAATATGGGCAATGCCCAGAGATTACCTAATGGTAATACGTTAATAAATTGGGGACAGGGAAGAATAATGGAAGTTAGGGAAGACCATTCCAAGGCATTTGACATGAGATTAGAAAGCAGTATGCCAATATACCGGGCATTCAGATATAAAATCAGAATGGATGCAGTGCTAAGGAATATTAATTCTACAGGAAGTTACAATTTTAACGAAGGGCATGATTCAACAGGAATAAGTCTAATTATTTCTTCATTAACTGGGCATGGTTTAAGTTCTATTGAGAAGCACTATTACCAAGCCAAAGGTCATTTTAGTGATACAAATTTTTCAAGAATTTTACCATACCGCTGGGTTTTTAGTAAATACGGTATTAATAGTGTCAATGGAAGAGTGAAAATTAATTTATCGGGTTTGAATGGCATTATTGACCCAAGAAAATTAACAATTTACAAAAGAGATGCAGAAGGAAATGGGAATTTCGTAGCGATTGGAACTGAATACGACCAAACGAATAATGAGATTTATGCAGATTTTTACGGTTTAGGTGAATTTGTAATCGGTAGCAATGCTTTTGATGCACCTTATCCTTATAGCCCATCAAATGGTAGTAAAGCAATAAGTAAATCAGGTTCGATGCTGGAATGGTTAAAAGTTTCAGGAGCCAATAGCTATCTTTTGCAAATTGCAAAGGACAGCACATTTAAAAATCTGGTTAAAGATACTGTAACAAATAAGAGCGGAAATTATAACTTATGGGATTTAGATGATTTTACTGTTTATTATTGGAGAGTTGCCACAATTGGTTCAAAGGACACTTCCGATTGGTCAGAAATTTTTAGTTTCAGAACAAAAATAGGACAAACTCTTCTTAAAAATCCTTTAAATAAACAAGGTTATGTGGGTTTGAATTGTAATTTAATATGGAATAAATTGAATGGAGCAACTTACTATAATATTGAAATAGCCAGAGATACTAATTTTACTGATGTAGTTTTCAGAAATGAACAATATGCCGATACAAATTTGATTGTTAATCTTGATGAATACAACCGAACGTATTTTTGGCGTGTTAAAGGGTACAATCAGGAAGAGACAGGGATTTGGTCCCAAATACGAAATTTCAGAAGTATTTTGCCAAAACCTGTTTTGAATTTACCTCACAATTTGGAAACAAATGTTGATGTTAACTATGAATTAAAGTGGAACGGTGGTGTGAATTCTCTTCATTATTATTTAATTGTTGCTAAAGATTCATTGTTTAAAGATTTATTCCATGTGAAAGAAAACATTGCTGACCAAAAATATGAAATTCGTGATCTAATTTATGATACTGAATATTTCTGGAAAGTCCGTTCTGTGAATGAATACGGGGATACAAGTGTTTGGTCTGATGTTTATTCATTTTCAACAAAACTGGCAGATGTAAAGTTGATATCACCGGAAGACAAAACTGAGTTCAAATATGTTGATATTGAAATGAGTTGGGATACAGTAAAAGGGGTAAATGAATATTTATTGCAGATTGGTTATGATAGTGGATTTTTATATTTATATAAAGAATTTAAAATTAACGATAGCACAAAATATTTGTTAAAAAGTTTAGACAAGGATATTGTATTATTCTGGAGGGTGCAAGCCCGTAATGGTTATAAATATGGTAACTGGAGTGAAACAAGGAGGATAATTGTCAGGGAAGATAACAGGAAATTAATTCCACCAGTTTTGATAAGCCCTGAAAACAATAAAAAGAATGTTGATAGAGATGGATTTTTACTTTGGGAATGTGCAGATGAAAAATTAATTTTTGATGTCCAGTTAAGCACAGATAATAATTTTAAAACTTTAATTATTGATACAGTTAATATAAGAAATGAGTTTCTTGAATACGAAAATTTACAATTTGGTAAAAGTTATTATTGGAGAGTAAGGTGCAGAGATTCTGTTCAGGTTAGTGAATGGTCAGATGTTTGGGCATTCCAAGTTGCTGATTCGACTGTTAACAATGATATAGTTAATTTAAGTTACCCAAAAAAAGGTAGTAAAAGCATCTCTACAGAGGGCGAATTAATATGGGAGTATAATAATGCAAATGGAAACATCAGAAAATTTTATTTGGAAATATCGAAAAATCCTGATTTTTCACAGATAGTAATTAACAGAGTATTAGATACCAACAGATTTTTTTATGAGGATTTAG
>RCNQ01000051.1 GCA_003731675.1 Bacteroidetes/Chlorobi group bacterium ChocPot_Mid | reverse complement strand
ATTGTCGTACCCGCCACTGACCAGTTTATCACCAGCGGCACTAAGTTTTATACTGCTTACTGCCGCAGTATGACCTGAAAATTTTCTTACCTCATTACCCGTGGCTATATCAAATACCCTGATTACTGTATCACCACTGCTTGAGCTAATCAAATATTTGTTGTCATTTGAAAATGCAACACTTTGCATCCACTTTGATTTACC
The DNA here is from genome assembly GCA_003731675.1 of Bacteroidetes/Chlorobi group bacterium ChocPot_Mid. Lineage (GTDB taxonomy): Bacteria > Bacteroidota > Ignavibacteria > Kapaibacteriales > UBA2268 > ChocPot-Mid. Next base: position 8,479 of record RCNQ01000051.1, on the reverse strand, counting down.
ATCAATTATCTTTAAATTCCAACCGCTTTTAAAATCCCAGAGTCTTATACTTCCATCATCGCCTGTACTTGCAATCATAGTATTGTCAGGACTCAAACTCACTTTATTAATCGTATTAGTATGCGACTTCAATGAATCAGCTATTTTCCCTTTAATCAAGTCCCAGATTTTTAATTCACGACCTCCTGTGCTAATTAGGTTTTTCCCATTGTGAGTAAACAATACATTCCCGTCAGCATTACTCAATCCAGAAAAATTATTCATTTCAAAACCTGATTTTACATCCCACACTTTAAGTGATTTATTATTCAAATAACCCGCAATCATTTCACCATTCGGGCTGAAATCTATATCAGAAACTGACACATTCGAATTGTAAATACTCTTTATTTCTTCAAGATTATTCATATTCCATATCTTGATTTCTGTACCACAACCTGCGGCTAATTTCTTGCTATCCGGTGTGATTGCAAGTGCTTTAGTAGAGTAAGGTACTGATAACATATTCCTGAACAGAAATGAATTTGCATCCCAAATCTTAATGCTATAATTCGAAAAGGAAGCAATCAAGAATTCACCGTTTGGACTAAATAAAATATTCCATGCACCATATTTCCCCCCACTCATGCTACCAATCAATGCTCCAGAATTTACTTCAAAAATATAGATTGAATCACTTGAAGAACATGCAAAAAAGTTCCCTGATGGACTAAATTTTATTAAAGATATTGTTTTTTTACCAATATCGAATGATTTTACTATTTCACCTGTTTTGACATCAATCATTTTTAATAAACCATTCCCACCACCGATAACAAATCTATCGCCCTGTGGATTGTAATCAATACAATAAATACCAGATAAATTATCAAAGGCAATAGTTCTCACAATACTTTTTGTATTAATATCTATTATTGATATTAACGAGGAATGTATAAAAGCGAATTCATTACTTATAGGTGACCTGGCAACTTTTGGCGTAGTACAAAAACCAAGAACCTTAATTAATTTCCCTGCTTTTTGTTCAATTTCTTCTCCCTTTGTAACTTTCATCAAACACTCATCACTCGGAGTGTTAGGAATATTTTTCCAGTTGAACTTCAGGTCAGATGCCTTATTTGTTATATTTGACCAGCTTACTCCATTGTCCGTACTATAATCCAGACTGACAGTATCTTCAGGCAAAACCCCTTCCCAAGTAATAATTGAATCTTCACCAGCAATAAATGTTTCACCTCCGTTAGGGAAAGTTAGTTTTAAAGAACCTATTTCAGTCTGTGGATTGAAATTCCCTCCTGTCGCAAAAAAAGTTCCTCCAAAGCAAGCACTATTTTCAACATCGAACTTACAAAAGACATATCCCGTCTTGCTCGGAGAATATTTTACCTTGATTTTCCTTGAACTGTTTTGCATTAGTATAAATGGAGGTGCAGAGCCACCCCAATCAATTATTTGAAAATCATTATGCGAAATATTGACTCCATAAATCCAGATATTTTTATTCTTTGCTACAATCGTCAGTTCCTTTGTCTCACTCAGCGGTGGTTCAACATTTCCAAATTTTAATGAAACAGAAGGTTCATAATCAATTTTCGGAATCCTTTCAGAGGGTGCTACATAGCTGTTCTCAGAAATTTGATTTGTAGTTTTTAACAAAAGTTTTACATTTCTGAAAGCGTTGCAATCATCAGTACTTTCCCATTCAATTGTGCATGGCTCCAAACTTTGTGCAATTGCCATTATCTGCATATACACTGCTTTTGCCTGTTCTTCCGATGTTACATTCTCAAAATACATTCCACCAGTTTTCATTGCAATATTTCTAAGCACATCAGGACAGACAGAACCCAAAGTTACGCAATAAACAATAGCACCTATTTCATTAGCCATTCTGATGATTTCGTCCTGATTCCCCGTAGCAAAACCATCAGTTAAAAACACAATTACCTTTTTATATTTCCCGTTCTTTGCTACCAGTAAGGCACCAGCTGGTTCATCAATAAATCCTGCATTAAATGAAGTCCCACCATTAGCACGTAGAGAGAGTATTGCATCTTTTAGCTTTTGTTTATCACTTGTAAAGTCTTGATGAAGTGAATTCCTTTCTGTAAAACTAGTTATTGCCGCTTCTGCCTTGCTTTCAGGCATGGCATCAACCCAAGCAACAGCCGCTGTTTTAGCCATTTCCAATCCCTTTCCTGACATTGAACCTGAAACATCGAGAGTTAAGACTGCCGAAATTGGTCTTGCAGGTTTTGGTGTCGGACATGATATGAATGTAATCTTTCGCACAATATCATTTTCTGTCAAATTAAAATCCGTAATCGAAAGGTCAATTATTTGCTTACCATCTTTACTGAAAGCATAAAAATTACCCCTCAATTTTGGAAAATTGCTTACATCAATATTAAACAGCGAAAGACTCTGGCTGAAAACCGTTTGAGAAAAAATACATAGAATAAGTAATATCAACTTTTTCATTACTTCCTCAACTTTTTACATCAAAACATTACGAAAAATTATACTTTTCTAAAAATTGTCATATTATCCAATGTATAACACATAAAAAACAAAAAGGTTTCAGTTTTCAATACAAATTTCTTAAAATTAGTATTTTTTACTACAAAAAATTAAGTATTATGACAATTAATTCATTTATAATACAATAAATACTCAATGATTTTTATAAGAATTTTCATTTTGCTAAGTTGCATATCTTTAAATATAAAATTAAACAATAATTCGAGATTTTTATGATTTATTTTAACAATGCCGCAACAAGCTGGCCTAAGCCACCTGAAGTTGCTGATGCTGTATATAAGTATTTAAACGAGGTACCATGCCATTCTGCAAGAGTTGGACTTGAAAAGAATACTGAAGACCCTGCACAATCCTGCAGAGAAAAACTCTGTAAATTATTCAATACAACCGAACCTGAGCAATTTGTTTTTACTTCCGGTAGTACAGAAGCATTAAACCTTGCAATCAACGGATTGAATTTGAACAATGCCCATGTTGTAACAACCGGGATTGAACACAATTCCGTTATTCGTCCACTTAAACATTTAGAATTAGAAGGTAAAATCGAAATCACTTTTGTGGACTGCGACGAGACAGGCTACGTTACTCCAGAAAGTATTGAAGCCGCAATTAAAGACAACACAAAAGCCATAGTTGTTAATCACTCATCAAATGTAACTGGCTCAATTCTGGACATAAAACGAATAGCTGAGATAGCTCATAAATATGGAATGCCAATTATTGTAGATGCTTCACAATCCTCAGGAGCCATTGAAATTGATATTGATGGCTGGGGAATAGACCTTTTGGCATTCACCGGTCATAAATCACTTTACGGTATGCAAGGAATCGGTGGATTACATATTAAAAAAGGTCTTGAACTTAAACCTCTTAAAGTTGGTGGCACAGGTATCAAAAGCGAAGTTCTCGTTCAACCTCCAGGAATGCCTATTTTTTATGAAGCAGGGACACCAAATGTTCCAGGTATTGTTTCTTTAAACGCAGGTATTGGTTTCGTTCTCGAAAAAGGAGTAACCCATATACGTGAACATAAAGCAGATATGGTAAGAAGAATTATTAAAGAGCTTGCCGAATTTCCCGAAGTCAAAGTTTATACCAGCAACAAAAATAACAGCATGGCAAATTTTTGCTTCAATATCGGAGACATGGCACCCGAAGAAGTCGGATACTTCCTCGACAGTTCTTATGATATTGTGGTGAGAACAGGACTTCATTGCGCCCCATTACTTTTAAAACCTTTAGGAGTTTACCCATGGGGCACTGTTCGTGCTTCACCATCTTACTTCACAACCGAAGAAGAAATTGATTTATTCATTGTTGCTATTAAAGACGCAGTAAGGTCTTTCACAAGAAGAAAATCATATTAGATTTTAAAAATCACCTGATAAAATCAAAAAATGTTTCAACGTTTTTTGAATGGTTTTCTATTATTAGAGAATTTATCGGATTTATATTTATCGTCTTTTGATTGAAATTTCCTTCTCGGTCTGTCGGACTCATCTTTTGATTGAAATTTCCTTCTCGGTCTGTCGGACTCATCTTTTGTTTGAAATTTCCTTCTCGGTCTGTCGAATTTATCATTAGATTGATATTGTCGTCTTGGTCTGTCATAGCCCATTCTTGATGTGTCACTTTCATCAATGATGCTATCTTTTGGCAAACCTTCGAAAATAACAATAAATTCACCCTTGAATTTTTTCTCGGAAAATTTATTATATAATTCGGTAAAAGTTCCATAATGATGAGTTTCATAAGGCATTGTAAGGTTACAACCTATATAAACCTGTCTATGAGGCATAACTGATTTTGCCGCTTCGAGAAAAGGCATCAATCTGTATGGTGTCTCAAGTAGGGCTACGGTTCGTCTTTCTTTACTGAGTTCTTTCAACTGAGATATTCTTTCTTCTTTGATTCTACTCAAAAATCCTGCAAACAGAAATTCTTTAATCGCAAATCCACTTCGGACAATTCCAGCCATCAGACTTGATGCTCCTGGGATTACACTGATTTCTATATTTTTTTTCAAAGCTGTCTTTACCAGACTAAAGCCAGGGTCAGCAAATACTGGAGTACCACAATCCGAAATGAGAGCAAAATGTTTTCCTTTTTCAAGCTCCAATATCAACTCTAATGTCCGTTCATCTTCATTCTGTTCGTTAAGTAATTCTATTTCTTTGTGAATATTATATTGTCTAAGAATTTTAGCTCCTTCTTTTCCTTCCTCACAAATAATTCTGTCACAATTCTTCAATACCTTAATAGCTCTCAATGTAATATCATCCCAATTCCCGATTGGTGTTGATACTAAATAGAGAATACCTTTTTTCTCTTCGTTCTCTTCCGTTTTTATTTCCAATTCTATCACTTTTGATTTTAGCTAAACTCTATTCTGCTAAATTACGTAAATTATTGCAATTAAATCATTAATCAGGAATTATTTTATAAGATAATTTTAATCAAGAACAATCAACATTTCTGAATGTATTTTTTTCTTGTCTTTTACAAATAAATAATAAACACCTACTGGTAACCTTTCAGTATCAATATTTATTTTATTATCACTTTCGTGAGTCTGCATTACACAAGAGTAAACGACACTTCCTAAATTATTTATTATCTGTATTATTATTTCTGAGGATTCTGTTTTATAAAAAATATTTGTAGATTTTGTTGCAGGATTCGGAAAAATCACAAACTCATCATTTCCAAAACCGATTTTATTATCAATATCTGTTTGAGTCTTAAATTCATAAGCACCTAAGTCAATTGTTCCGTTTAAATTTCTTAAAACAAACTTCGATGTATCTTGATATTCGTATTCTGGCTGAGTCTTAAGTCCCATTGCATATTCATTAAGCTCAACTCCGGCATCTATTGCAGGACTACCTGAGTTCAGGTGATAATCCTCATCATTTACATCAAAAAACAATGGGCTGTTAATATTATCACTTATAAAATTATGTGATGTATCAAGCATCGAAGCATTACCAATAATAAATCCACCTGTTTTAGCACCAACGCATATATTATTTTTCATAAACAATGTATCAATGTTTGCAATATTTACAAAGCTCCCTTTGTTTTTTCTATTTACAATAGTATTACTGCAAATCCACAGATTGTGTGGTGGAGGATTCACTAATCCTTCAAGTCCAAAACCAATTATATTCGAATTTGATGAATTTTCTCCTTGTTCAATTATATTGCCCATTATGATAGCTCTTCCACCATTAGGCAAATCAATATTTCTGCTGTCTGTCGAACTGAAATTTGAAATTCTGTTGTACAAAATGTAATTATTATTTGCTCTGCTTTTCAACTCGTGTCCTTCGGCTATCGCATCGTAAGTAAAGTTATATCTGAAAATCAAAGTATCAATATGGTTGATATAAATATTATGTTGATATCCCGGATTTTCAGTACTCCCATTGTTCATGAAAACACAGTGTTCAACAACAATCTTACAATCTGGTATCGTTCCACCCTGCAATATCCCCATCTCATTCCCATTAAATATACAATATCTCACAATCAGGTTTGAACCTTCCTGCCGAATTCCTGCACCATTACGACTTTGCACCTTGCAATTCTGAAATTCTATATTTTCAATCAGAGTGTTATTTCCTTTAATTACAAAAATCCCTTTCCCGTTGCTGTTGTCATTTGCAATGATATCACCTGCCCTCAGTATTGGCTTATTAACACCGATTATAACGAGATTATTTTTCGTCCAGCTCACTTGCCTGTCATTCTCATAAAGTCCCTGCTCAATCAAAATCGTATCAGAATCCGAGACAAGATTACTTATATCACTGCAATATTTGTACTCCCCATCTGGCTGTACACGCCAGGTCTTGCCGTAAGTATTCGTAATTAAAATTATAGATAAAACAATTATTCTAAAATATATTTTCATTAACCCTCCCTTGTGATTATTTAATCTGCCCTGTAAAAATATATCGTATAGTTTTTAAAACGATTTTGAAATCAAGTTTTAAAGATAAGTTTTTTATATAGTATTTATCATAATCCAGTTTCTTCTGATTCCCCTCTGCAGTAGCGGAATGTGGATGATTAACCTGTGCCCAACCTGTAATACCTTGTGGTATCATCTTTCTTATATGATATTGAGGAATTATATTTTTAAACTCAAAATATTCTTCTGCAACTTCAGGTCTTGGTCCGATTAGATATAAGTCTCCTTTTAATATATTTATTATTTGCGGAACTTCATCAAGTCTGTGCCTCCTTATAAATTCACCAGTCTTTGAAATATTATTATTTGAATTTTTAATCGTTCGGAATTTATAAATTTCAAATTCTTTTTCTTGAAAACCAATTCTTTTTTGCTTAAAAAAGATTTTTTTATGCCCATCTGATATTACCAAAGCGGATACGAATACAAATACGATGCAAATGAATGGTGAAAATAATAAAATTAAAAAAAGCTCAATGTATCTTCTGATTTTCAAATATCGGAAAGAATCCTTGCTGATTAATATTGTCTCTCTTTGATTTACATCTATGAACATATTATATTGTCATTTCTCCAAATATTCTCTGAAGGAATTGAACCTGTAATCCTCCATTAATCTCTCCAGTTTATTTATTGTTGACGAAGTATTATAAAAATTCTTGAAACGACTAAGTAATTTAATCTGTTTCTTGTCCAATGAATTACAAATATCCCACGGATGAATATAAAATATCCTCATCCCAAAAGGATTTATGCTCTTATCAAATAATGCTTTAAAAATTTTGTATGGATATAATCTAAAATATCCTCCTCCGCAATTTGGAATATTCATACCAAATATATTATAATTTTGTATTGGAAAAATACTGAAATTATTTGTCTGACCAAGCTCCACGGTATTGACCACATCTTTCCACTTGTTTAACCACCTGATGTTTATCGAAGAATCATATTTCAAACCATTTTCCCTTAGAATTTCAATCATCCATGGCAGAAAAACAAAATACGGGGCTCGGTATCCGACAGGAAATATCCCAGTAGCATCATTAATTGCACAATTAGTCTTTTCGATATCAATCTTAAATTCTTCAGGACTCATAGCCGAAATTAATTTGTGATTATAACCGTGAGATGCAATTTCGTGTCCCTCACTTATTATTTCATTGACCAAAGAAGGAATCATTTCCGCAATTTTCCCAAGGACAAAAAAAGTTGCTTTATTTTTTGATACCTTAAGTAATTCCAAAATAATTTCAGTGTTCTGAATAAGATTTCTTTCGAATTCATTGAATCGTGATTTATCAATTAAATAATCATCTGTCAGATACCAGTCCTCAAGGTCAACAGTGAAAATATTTACGGGCTCAATATCCATTAACTTTTTTCTTAATATATGATTTAATAACCATAATAACAAACCAAACCGGAGGATATAAATTCCTGAATAATTTTTTTTCTGGTTCCTGAATCAACCTGAAAAGCCATTCCAAGCCCAATACCCTCATTATCTCAGGTGCTCTTTTTCTATGTCCTGAAAGAAAATCAAATAGTCCGCCAACATTCCAGATTATCTTTACATTCAATCTGTCATAATTAGCAATTGCAAAATTCATTTCCTTAGAAAACCCCATTGCATTAATCAGAACTTCTGCACCAGAAGAATTGATTTTATCAATGATAACTGATTCCTCTTCAAAATTAAAATATCCATTATGAAATCCAGCTATACTCAAGCTTTCTTCACCTGCTAATCTGTTTCTTACACTCTCGGATATTTCCTGCTCTGCACCAAGTAAAAAAATCTTCTTGCCCGTTTTGCGTAGCTCATCGAAAACATACTTTGACAAGTCAGTACCATTCACATCAGGCAAAATTTTTTTTATTTTTAAAAACATAAAAATCTTCAGAAAAATTCCTTCAAAGAAAAGAATAGTATTCTTAGATTTATATTTTGAATAATTC
>RCNQ01000050.1 GCA_003731675.1 Bacteroidetes/Chlorobi group bacterium ChocPot_Mid | reverse complement strand
TTTAATTCTTTAATATCAGTCATTTATCACTCCTGCAATAAATTAAAATTTCTTAAAATGAATAAATTCATAAATTTGTATAAAATCGTTAGTATATAACGTATTTTTTTAAGAAAAATTTTTATATGATTATCAGTTATTTTGTTTTTTGATATGTTTTATTTGATTTAATCAAAATATAGGAGGAAATTTCTTATGGAAAAAAAGAGATTGTTTATTGGAACTTTTATCAAATCTGATACTTTTTTTGAAGGATATAAAAAAATTGTCAATGAGTTCTCAGGGAAAATTTATGGCAAATGGGTGGAGCTCGAAAATCTTCACTTTACTTATAAATTCATTGGTGATGTTGATATTGAAAAAGTACCCGAATTAATTAGTACAATAGATTGCGAATTACGAGAGTTCAATTCTAATTTTATTTTAAAGGGTTTAGGAATTTTTCCGAATGTTAAAAATCCGAGAGTATTTTTTGTGAATATTATTAATAGTGACAGGAGAATATTCGAGATTTATAAAACAATCGAGGATAAATTAACAAGAATCGGCTACGAAAAAGAGAAGAGAGAATTCAGACCTCATTTGACCTTGCTGAGAGTTAAGTCCGTAACAGCTCAATTTCAGAGTATTCTGCCAAAGTTTGCAAATGTTGAGTTTGCATTGGTGAATAAATTTTATGTTAACCTGATAGAAAGTCAATTGACACCCAAAGGACCAATTTATACAATTATTAAATAGTTACTTGAAATAGTAAGATATTCCGATACCTATAACTTCTTTTACCTGGAGTCTTGGACCTGCTCCGATTTGGGTTTTCTTAGAATTTCTATATTCATAAAGAGGTACTTTTGTATCATGGTCATAGATTAAGTGAAGCAAAATGTCAACAGAGATGATCTCATTGACTTTCATAAGGACTGATGCTTCGCTGTCAATATCAAAATTTTTCCTGTTGAGTATGTTTTTATCTGTATAATTATTAAAGATATCAAATTTTGCATTCAAAGTAATGTTTTCCATCAATTGTTTTTTGAGATTCACACGTAAATAAGCACCAAAGTCGGATTTTGATGTTCTACCGGATTTAATAATTTTACCCGTTGAATCTTTAGCGGCAGGTTCACCAGTGTAAGTACCAATATCAGCAATATCCTGATTTGAAACAAAGATGAATTTTCCTGTCATTGGAGAAAAATAAAGGGAGAATTCATCATTTGGTTTGTAGTCAACACCAAGCGAAGTAATCAAATATGCTGGTGATAAGAATTTGGAAATGACTACGGAATCATTAGGATAGTTGTAACCATTGGCAAATTGTGTTTTGAAGTTAATCAAAGCTGTATAGAAGAAAGAATGAAGAGCTTTGAAACCGACTTTTGAACTGAGGTCAATTACGTCCTGATTTGTTCTTAAGCCGAATTCCTCGGAATTTTGCAAGCCATATCTTAAATCCACAGTATTTTCCCAGGCAAATCTCTCTTTTTTTAATTTTGCAAAAAGACTGACAATACCAGTAGCAGAAACTGTGTTTTCGCCACCTTTTGCCCAATTCAAAAACGAAATCTGATTAAAAATCAGAGATGCATATCCCCCTTTGTCAAACTGCTCAAAAATATTTTTTTTTGTTATTGTTGTATCCTGAGCATTCAAGAGTACTACAGTAAAACAGAATGTAATACAAACAAAAATAATTTTTTTCATTTATTGCTATTTAAATATTGATTGAAAAAATTACAAAAATAACTAATTTTATTATGTTGATTGTTATGCAGAATATTTTTAATCTAATTTAAACTTGTATTTATTTTTATACGTTTACTTGTATTAAATAAATAATTTAATTAGAAATAAAAGTATGGTATTTTTAAAGAACAGAATAAAAATCACTCCAATTTTGGAGATGTTATCATTTTTATTATTGATTTTTTTTAGCATACAAGCTCAACTATTTGGACAATCAGACAAGGTGGAATATTATAAGAATATGTTTAAGGTCGAATGTGCAGATGAAAAAATAACAGACAATTTTGGGAATGGTTTTGATTCGCTTTACGGAACAAGAAATATGAGGACAATATTGTTCGGTATTGCATATCGAGGTGGGGCAAATAATTACTATAATAAAAACATCAAAAGAGACAATCACAATCCTTTACCTGACGAGGGACTGAAGAATCTTGCAATGCTGGGATTTTCTACCGCTGTTTATCTTTACGGGACAAATTTCAAAACTGCTCCTTCTTTCGTGGTCAACCCACTGACAAATGATACACTAAGATATTATCAAATCGGAGGAAATAACACAAGGGAATTAAGAAAAATAATGTTAATGGTTAAGGAAGTGATTGAAGATAATACTAAAGGTCCAATTTACTTCCATTGTTGGAACGGCTGGCATCAGTCAGGATATATCTCAGCCGCTTTATTGATGCAGTTCTGCGGTTTAAGTAATGAACAGGCGTATCAGTACTGGCTTGATAATACAGATGGTGTCAATAAAGGATACGATAATGTAAAAAATCTTGTGAAAAGTTTTAAACCATTTGATGATATTAAAATTAATGAGAAAACTAAAAGTGAAATTTGTCCCTGTATTAAATCGAAAAAATGATAATATTTAAATAATATAATTAAAACATCAATAATAGGAGAGACACAATGACAATCAGAGAAATATTTGAAAAATACAAAACCGTGGCAGTCTATGGAATGTCCACTAATGAGGCAAAACCATCACATTATGTACCGGTTCATTTAATAAATAATGGATATAATGTAATTCCGATTAATCCTGTTGCAACAGAAATTGCCGGAAGAAAAGCATATAAAAATATAATGGATATACAAGAAGATATCGAAATATTAAATGTTTTTCGCCCTTCAGAGCAAGTTCTGGAAGTTGTTAAAGAAGCAATTGAGCGTAAAAAGCAAAGAGGTGATATTGACTTAATTTGGCTTCAGGAAGGTATTGTCAATGATGAAGCCAAAAAACTTGCTGAAGATTTTGGTATTGAATTTATTCAGGACAAGTGTATGTTGAGGGAGCATAAAAATCTTTGGTAAAATTAATTTAGAAAAAATCAATATATTAGCACTTCATAAATTTGTAAATTGAATTTTTTATGGAGTGCTTATGATAAAATTATCAACAAAATTCAGTCATTATTTTATGATTGCAATGATTTTTATGCTGTCAACTGTTTTACTTTCTTCTTGCGGTGCAATCAGCAAATCTCTTTATTCATCAATATTTGGTACTGAACCAGAAGGCAGACAAAAGATAAAAAAGACTGAAAATGTTCAGATTAAGAAATTAAACAACAAGGTCAATTCGGAATCTTCAGAATCAAATCCTGTCGTATCACCTGATGGAAAAACACTTTATTTTTCGAGGAGTGATGGTAGTGATTTATTTCATTTCAAGATATTTGAATCATATCTTGATAACGGTGAATGGTCAAAGGCAAAAGAGATGCCCAACCCACCAAACATTGATGACCAGAATTTCATTGGCTCAGTAACAAGCGACAGACAGACATTGGTATTTACATATAAACCTGCGTCAGGAAAAAATAACAACACAATAGCATTTGCAAAAAAAATCGAGGGAAAATGGAAAGTAATAGAAGAAATTAATTTCTTTAAAGGAAATTACAATTCTTTAAATACTAAGGGTTGGGGATATAACATTTTTTCAGGTAAATTTGATGTTGAAGCAGAATCAGATCATTCTTACCCTTTTATAAGTGCTGACGGGACAAAATTATTCTTCTGCAGTAACACTAAAAGTGGCTATGGTGCGATTGATATTTATTTATCTGAGAAAACAGCTGATGGGAAATGGAGTGAACCAAAAAATCTGGGAGCAAATATCAACACATCTGGGATTGAGCTTTCTCCTTTTTTACATCCTGACAACAAGACGTTATATTTTACTTCAAACGGGCATCCAGGTATTGGTAAGATGGATGTTTATAAGTCTGTTTATGAAAATGGTCAGTGGACAAAACCGATATTAATCGGTGAGCCAATCAGTAGCCCTGAAGTTGAAATTTCATTTTCAATGGATGCTGCAGGAGAAGTTGCATACTTTACTTCTGATAGAATAAAAGTTGCAGACGGAGAGATTTACCAGACCACTGTGCCAAAAGATGCAGAACCAGCAAGAGGCGCTGTTACATTAGCAGGTATTGTTACTGACGGTTTAACGAGTAAACCTCTGGAAGCTGAAGTTGTGATTGAAGACCTTAAATTGCAAAAGACAATTGCAACCCTTCAAAGTGATTTTACAACAGGTGAATATACTGTCATTTTGCCTAAAGATGCTGTATATTCCATTTCTGTAAATAAACAGGATTATACTTTTTATTCAATTAACTTAGAGATACCAGCAAAATATACTCAGAAAACAATTACTCAAAATATTGAACTTTTTCCTATTAAAAAAGGGACCAAACTGGTTTTGAATAATTTGTTTTTTGATTTAAATTCTGATAAATTAAAAGATGAATCAAAACTGGAGCTTGACCGCGTTATCAAACTTTTAAAATCATATAAGGATTTTAATATTGAAATCGGAGGACATTCTGACAATATCGGCAAGGCAGCTTATAATAAGGAATTATCAAAAAAGAGAGCTGTTTCAGTGATGAAATATCTTGTGCAAAACGGAATTCCTCAATCACGTCTGACGGCTGAGGGATATGGATTTGAAAAACCTGTCGCGAGCAATGATACTGAGGAAGGAAGAAAACAAAATAGAAGAGTTGAGCTGATTTTTAAGTAAAGAAATCAATATATTTTCAAAATATTTAGGGTAGAGAATGAATAAGCGAAGAGAATTTTTAAAAGCAACCGCCCTGACAACAGTTGGTTTAGTAGCTGGATGCAAAAAAGATAAACATGATGATGCACTTGGAATACAAAGGTTAAAAGACTCTCCAGTTGTGATTTCAACTTGGAAACATGGAATAGCGGCAAATGTATCTGCATGGAAAGTTCTTGAAATTGGTGGAAGAGCTTTAGATGCTGTGGAACAAGGAGTAAGAACTTCCGAGTCAGACCCTGAATGCACGAGTGTTGGCTACGGAGGATTACCTGACAGAGACGGCAAAGTTACTTTAGATGCCTGTATTATGGATGAGAAAGGCAATGCTGGTTCTGTTGCTTTTCTTGAAAATATTAAGAATCCGATATCTGTAGCAAGGTTAGTAATGGAAAAGACTCCGCACGTAATGCTTGTCGGTGAGGGAGCAAAAAGATTTGCCCTTGAGAATGGATTCATCGAAGAGAATTTACTGACTGAAAAAGCAAAAGCAGAATGGGAAAAATGGATAGCCACTGGTGTTTACAAGCCATGGGATTATAAATCGAATCATGATACTATTGGAATGTTAGCTCTGGACAAAGACGGGAATCTATCGGGAGCATGCACAACAAGTGGTTTGAAGTGGAAGATGCACGGAAGAGTTGGGGATTCCCCGATTATTGGTGCAGGAATGTTTTGTGATAATGAAGTTGGTGCGGCAGCGGCGACAGGAGTGGGAGAAGCTGTGATGAAGACACTGGGAAGTTTTTTGATTGTAGAGATGATGAGATTAGGAAAATCACCTCAAAAAGCCTGCGAGATTGCAGTTGAACGTATAGCTAAGAAAATCAAAAATTACAAGGAAATTCAAGTTGGTTTTATAGCGTTGAATAAAAAAGGAGAAATTGGTGCATTTGCCTTGCAAGAAGGTTTCGAGTATGCACTTTATAAAAATAACAGAAATGAACTCTTAAAGTCGAAATTTTTAACAAAATAAAGGAAATTGTTTTGAAACGATTAATAGTATTTTTTTTACTGACAATATTATTTATATCCTGTAGCAGTGTCAAAGAAACAGGTAAATATAAAATTACAAATGAAGCAAATTTTTTCTGGAAAGTCAAACATAATAAAGCAACAGTTTTTTTATTTGGTTCAATTCATGTAGCCAAGAATGATATGTATCCACTTTCAAACAAGGTAACAGATGCATTTGAATCTTCTGATGCTCTTGTAGTTGAATTGGATATAAATAATGTTAATCCAATGCTGATGTTGCAAAAAGCGATGTATCAAGATGAAAAAACTTTAGAATCTGAATTAACAAAAGAGACATACCAGAAGCTTGAAGCTTTGCTTTTATTACATAAAGTACCTAAAATGGCATATTACAAAATGAAGCCATGGATGGCAATGATGACTGTTCTGATGCTGGAGATGAATCAGTCAGGTTTCGATAAATCATTGGGTATAGATAACTTTTTCCTTGACAAAGCAAAAGAAAAAAAGCAAATACTTGAGCTCGAAACAGCTGATGAGCAATTGGATTTATTTGACAAAGAGCTTGCGAGTCTGCAAAATGAGTTTATTGATTATAGTCTCATGGACCAGAGTTTATGGTTACAACAAATTGATACTTTAGTCCATTTTTGGAAGACCGGAAACACAAAAGGAATGGAGAAATTTGTTTTGGAACCAATAGCAGAACATCCTGAATTTGCAAAAATTGTTGACAAGCTTTATACTCAGCGTAATATTAAAATGGCAAATAAAATAGAAACTTACCTAAATACAGACAAAACTTACTTTGTAGTTGTCGGAGCGGCACATCTAATAGGAGATGAAGGAATAATAGAACTATTAAGAAAAGTAAAAAAATAATCGCCTTGATGCTATCAAACAGCTACATGATGATTGTACAGAAGGAGGGACTCGAACCCTCACGGCTTTAAGGGCCACTGGATTTTGAGTCCAGCGCGTCTACCAGTTCCGCCACTTCTGCATTTTCTAAGTTTAAAGAAAAAGGTAGAAAGCTAAAAGAATAACTCATTTCTTGCTTTCTATCTTCTATTTTCTATCTTCTAAAGCCCGTGGGCAGTGAGGGAGTCGAACCCCCGACTTCCTGCTTGTAAGGCAGGCGTTCTAGACCAACTGAACTAACTGCCCAAAAAATGGGAATACAAAAATACGATTGTTTGGGGGATTTACAAAATTTTTTTTTATTTATCAAAAAGGAACATTTGCTTTTCTTCTTGCGACCTTATGTATTCAAAGTCTCGGGGGTCATTCGCTTTTTCAAGACCACCGTATTTATTCACTGCTTCTTTGATTAATCCAACAGATTGCTCTAATTCTTCATTCAAATTTTTACTTGTAAACCGTCGGACATCCCAGCCAGCATTATAAAGTAAATTATCACGATGCTTATCCTTTTCAACATTTTCATCTTTCATGTGGTATGTATCTCCGTCACATTCAATTGCTATGTTCCTGGCTTTGCAAAATAGGGCAAAATCTGTATAAAAAGTTCTTTTGTCAAGTATAATTTCCCATTGTCTTTCAGCATTAATACTAAGTTTTTTGAACTCATCCCAAAGCTTTTCTTCGAGAGGACTTTCGTAGTAAAGGTCATTAATTTCTTTAGCTTTGAATAAATGATTTTGTGTGGTAGAGATAAACAACAACCTCCTTTTTCTTAAACTTTCTATCGGAGGTTTCAATTCAGTCAATTTGTCAATTTCAATTTTATAATATTCTTCGTCCGAGCGTGGATGCTTTTTCTCATCAAGGACTAAAGCATCTCTTTTAACCAACGAAATATTTTTGACATTTGCATAATAACGAATTGTATGAGCATAAAGTCCAAATGTTTTCGGAAAGTAAAAAGCTATTATTTTAACTTTCTTTTCCTTAACAATAAGAGGAACTCTCTTGCTTTTCGCCGGTATCCTGTACCAATGCTCTACATCTGCATAATAATAATCATTTTTATCCTTCAGCAAAGCAACAAGTACATCCTTTTTACCTTTTAGTCCCATATTTCATCAATTCGTAATTCGTAACTCGTAATTCGTAATTCGTAATTCATAATTCGTAATTCATAATTCGTAATTCCTAATTCGTAACTCGTAATTCGTAATTCATAATTCCTAATTCATAATTCCTAATTCGCAATTCGTAATTCCTAATTCGTAATTCGTAATTCGTAATTCCTAATTCGTAATTCATAATTCGTAATTCGTAATTCATAATTCGTAATTCGTAATTCGTAATTAACTAACAGCTTCAACTCTGCGAATCTCTGGTATATCTTTGATTAATAATCGTTCTATACCTCCTCTCAATGTCATCAAAAACATCGGGCAGGTTTTGCAGTTACCTGTGAACCGAACTTCAACAACTTTTGTATCTTCTTCAAAACATACAAATTCAATTCCACCTCCATCTTGTTCAAGATAAGGTCTTAACTTATCCAACACGGCTTCAGCTCTCGATTGTATGTCATCAAAGTTATCCATTGACTAGATACTTATTTCCAAATCGCTATCTATGCTTTTTTTATAATTCAATTTACGAATTTCTGAAATAATTTTGGCAGTGATTTCTCTTAAAATTTTGGATTGATGATTTTCCGGGTCAGCCAAAACAATAGGTTTACCTCCGTCATTGTTCTCTCTCATTTGTATGTTCAAAGGAACCTGACCTAAGAAATTCACTTTGTAATCCTCAGCAATCTTTTTACCACCACCTTCACCGAAGATATAATATTTCTTATCAGGCATATCGGGTGGGACAAAGTAGCTCATATTTTCAATTACTCCGAGTATATCTACATTGACTCGATTGAACATGGCGATACTTCTTCTGACATCTGCTACAGCTATTTCCTGAGGCGTGGTTACAATAACCGAACCTGTAACAGGTATTTTCTGAGTTAAAGTCAACTGGATATCACCTGTTCCGGGAGGAAGGTCGAAGACCAGATAATCCAAAGCTCCCCATTCGATTTGCTCAAATAGCATGGAAAAATACCCTGCAAGCATGGGTCCACGAACAATAGCGGCTTCATCTTGTTTCATTACAAATCCCATTGATGCGACTTTTATACCGTATCTTTCAGTAGGATAGGCAACACTTTTGCCATCAGGTTGCTCGACAGCAAATATTTTTGCATCTTTCAGGTCAAACATTGTTGGCTGGCTCGGTCCGTAAACATCAGCATCAAGAATTCCGACTGCGGCACCAGTTAAAGACAGTGCTGAAGCAATGTTTGCAGAAATTGCTGATTTACCTACTCCACCTTTACCAGATGCAACAACGATTAAATTCTTAACTCCCCCTAAAATATCCCTGTTTATATCGAAAGGTTGTTCGTTAACAATTACTTCAGCTATTATTCCTGGGAACAATCTTGAAACAATACTTTGACATTCCTTATTAATTTCTTCAGCAATAAGGTGAATTGGCTGAATTAAATCGAAATATATTTGAACTGTGTTTTCTTCTAAGCGTATATCAGATAAAGCATTTAATTCTTTAATTGTTAAACCTAAATCTTTATCTGTTATCTTATAAATCTCATCTCTTAATGTATTCAGATTAATTTCTTTTGACATATATTTTACCTTAATTTTATTATAATTATAAAAAAATATGAAACGATATGACTTAATATAAATTGTTGAAAATAAAGAATAATTTTAATTTTAAAGCTTTTTTCATAAATTTGTAGTTCGTTAAGTGTAATTTGTTAAGATTATGTAACTTTATTATTAATAATATTGTCTTAACAATGATTGGAATAGAAAAAAACTAATTTTTAAAATTATTAGAGGATTAAAATGAAACGATTAAATTACTTAGTTGCTATTTTACTTATAGCATTCACTTTTAGTGCTTTTTCGCAAAGCATAACAGGAATTAAAGCTAATCAAAAGGAATTGAAATACCTTGATAACTTATATGGCAAGGTAATTCCTGCTGATTACTCAAACCCAAAAGCAGAAAAAACTCAAGCTTTGACATGGGAGAATATTGTTTTGAATATTCAACCTGTATATTTTTCTTTATATTCGAGGTCAACACCTTTTGTTTATGACCCTATTTCTGATATAGTTATGATTGCTGGTGTAAAATACCGCTATTCTTCTCCTACTACTTTATCACAAATTTTTGGTGAAATATATTCCAAAAAGCCAACTGCAATGAGATGGGACTCAGTAAAAATTTTCAATGAAGCAGATATGGGTATAGCTAACCCATCTTTAGCAATTAATAATACAACAAATGCAACCTCAGTCGGAACAATGAATTTAACTATGTTAGGTAGATTCGCGGCATCATCTGATAGCTGGAGATTTTCAGGTGTTACCTATTGTATTAAGACTGGTACTGAAGTTATTCCTGAATTAAGCCCTTATCCAGATGTAAATAATCCTGGCAGTCAATATAGCTGGAACATTATGAACTTGAAAGGTACAGGAAACGGACCAATGTCTTATGCAGCAGGCATGTTAAATGTTCCTATGACTCCAACAGTTCAGTATGGTGCTTATGGTTTACTGGCAATTAACAATACAACTCAAAAAGCTACTCAATCAAAATTACCAACAGAATGGGCTTTGAGTAACTTCCGTGCTTCGACAGATTTGCAGAGGTCATATAATACACCAATGGAAATAACAGTTAATAAGACAAGCGGTAACGTATATGTAGCCGTAAATAATATTTTTGCTGATGACGAGAATAATCGTGTCCCCGCAGTTTCTAGTTCAACAGACCAGGGTGCAACTTGGTCAGCTTTCAACAGAATGCCGGTTAGTTTACTTGAAGACTACAAGACATCAACAGGATATGAGCTAATTGGAGCTTATTTGCCTTATAATCAAATGAATGGTTTTGTTGCTTGGGGAGATAACAATTTCAGTTATGTTTTCCCTGTATTTCTTGCATCTCAGGACACAATCCGTGAAATACATTTAGTTGAAGCCAAATGCATAAACAATACAAATTGGTCATTAGTAAAGATTTCTGAACTTAATGGATTTTTGCCATGGATTTTCTATGCATCAGACACTTACCCAAATGCACAAGACAGATTCAGAATCACAGAGGCATTTCTTGGCTACGAAATTCAGGCATCTGTTACAGCAGACGGACAATATCTTGTTGTTAAATATATTGACCAAGGATTGAATCAAGATGGAACTGGTAAGGTTGCAAATTTTGCCACACCAGTACCAATAACAGTGATGAATTCCAACAATGAGGAAGTTGATGCTACATTAGGTTCTCTTTCAATATTGGATATATTCATTGCAAGAAGACAAATTAACAATAATAACTGGAACGTGAAAAATGTTACAAACGATGATGTGAACTACAAAGCTACATGGATACCACCTGTTGTTCCTGCAGTTGACAATATTCCCGTAATATGGGCACCAACAGCTGTTTATGCAGACCAACAAAATCCATTTAATCAGTTGCCACAACCATTAAGAGACAGAATTGTAGAGTTCGCATTCTCATATTCTTATTCGAGAATAACTGAACCAATGGATGTAGAAGAAACAGCAGGAAAATATGAATTTGATTTATTTGGTGTTTATCCGAATCCTGTTACTGATTTGGTTGAATTCACATTCCAATTGAAAGAAGCAACAAATGTAAGAATTGAAGTTACAAATGCTTTGGGACAATTAGTAAAAGTAGTATATGACAATTATACAAATGAAGGGCTTCAGGGCTTGAATGCTGATTTGTCAGATTTATCAAGCGGTGTTTACTATTATACTTTGATTGCAGGCAACCAAAGAGCAACACGACTAATGAACATTGTCAGATAAAATATAATTAATTTTAAAAAATGGGGCTGTCTCGCAAGGGCAGTCCTTTTTTTTGTCTTAATGATAAATTAACAAAAATTTCATATATTTACATATTCCTTAATGAACATAGGATAGAATTATGAAAATAACCACATTATTTAAAGAATTTTTTGAAAGCGAAAAAGCTGGTGGATTTTTATTGTTATTTTGTACAATCATCTCACTTTTTTTTGCTAATCTGACATTAGGACAAAATTATATTGATTTTTGGCAAAATCAATTTTTAGGTCTATCATTGGAGTTATGGGTTAATGATGCTTTGATGGCAGTGTTTTTTCTGTTGGTGGGTTTGGAAATCGAAAGAGAAATTTTTGCAGGTGAGCTGTCTAATCCGAAAAATATCTGGCTACCTGTTTTTGCGGCAATCGGGGGAATGGCAACACCTGCTTTGTTCCATGCAATTTTTAATTTCGGAACAGAAACTATGCCAGGAATTGGTATTCCAACAGCAACCGATATAGCATTCTCATTAGGTATCCTTTCATTGCTTGGTAAACGAGTTCCTGTGAGTTTAAAAATATTCTTAACAGCCCTTGCAATTATTGATGACCTTGGTGCGATTTTAATTATAGCCATTTTCTATTCAAGTGGCATATCGTTAATTTATCTGATTGGTTCATTGTCAATATTTATAATAATGCTTTTAATGAGAAAAACGGGGATTAACAATTTGTGGATGTATCTCATTCCCGGTATTGGCATGTGGTTTTTGATGCTACACTCAGGCATTCACCCAACTATATCTGGAGTATTGCTTGCTTTTGCAATTCCATTTGGTCATGGAGAAAAAAAATCACCATCGGCAAGATTACAGCATTTCCTGCATAAACCTGTCGCATTTATTATATTACCGATTTTTGCATTGGCAAATACAGCCATACTTATTAATCCGGAGTGGACAACGGGGCTAATGAATAATAACAGTTTGGGAATTATATTCGGTTTGGTTTTAGGTAAGCCGATTGGAATTTTTCTGTTTAGTCTCTTAGCTTTAGCACTGGGGATGGGAAAACTTCCGAAGGGTATTAATAAAAAGCAAATTTTGGGTGTAGGATTTTTAGCAGGAATTGGTTTCACCATGTCAATTTTTATTTCTATTTTAGCTTTCCCTGAGAATAAGAATATTGTTGTAGATTCAAAAATTGCTATTCTAATAAGTTCACTTGTTGCAGGAACAATTGGTTACTTATTGCTTTATTTAACAAATAGAAATATGAATACAAATTAATTATGATTTTAAATCATATTATTGTAATTTGCAAAAAATTATTAATTGGTATTTGATCGCCGGAGCATTTTGGTGATTACTTTCATGTTGAGAATAAGCGGTTATTCATTAATCGTTAGGTTTCTTTGTCTTAACTCAAACAAATGAAAGGAGAAAGATATGTTTTTTGCAAACAAAAAATCAGATTATACCTTATTTAGTGAGAAAAGTATTAGCTATCGCTCATTTGGTTTGCATAATTTGAAGAATATACCTCTGTTAGAAAACTTAACCCCTGAAGAAATCTTTGATATAAAAGTAGTTGGTACAGTCCTTCCATTTAAGGTTAATAATTATATAATCGAAAATTTAATCAACTGGAACAATATCCCAAAGGACCCGATATTTCAATTGACATTTCCACAGAAGAAAATGCTTAATCAACAGCATTATAATATTATAGCAAATGCTATAGAAACAGGAAAACCAAAATTAGAAATTATTGAGATTGCAAATCAGATACGCAGAGAGCTTAATCCGCATCCAGCCGGTCAACTTAATGATAATGTGCCTGAATATAAAGGTAGAAAACTAAATGGCATTCAACATAAGTATAATGAAACTGTATTGTTTTTCCCAAAGCAAGGTCAAACATGCCATGCTTATTGTACATTTTGTTTTCGCTGGCCTCAATTTACGCATCTTGATGATGTAAAAATATCAAGCAATGAAATTCATGAATTAATAAAATATATTGAGGTACATCCTGAAGTAACTGATTTACTGATAACTGGAGGTGACCCGATGATAATGTCAGGAAAAATCTTTTCTAACTACATCAATCAGATTTTATATGCTAATATCAAACATCTTCATACAATCAGAATTGGTTCCAAATCGCTGTCATATTGGCCCTATAGATTTGTTACTGACAGAGATTCTGATTTAATCCTCAGAACCTTTGAAAAGGTTGTAAAATCCGGAAGGCAACTATCTTTTATAGCTCATTTTAGTCATTACAATGAATTAAGGACAGAAATAGTTAAAAAAGCAATTTCACGTATCCTGAGTACCGGAGCTGTGATAAGAACACAATCACCGGTTTTGAGATATGTCAATGATGACCCGATGGTATGGGAAATTATGTGGAAAGAACAAGTAAAACTTGGTATGGTACCATATTATATGTTCATCCCGCGTGATACAGGTGCTAAAGAATATTTCAAGATTAGTCTTATTGATGCTTATCAAATATTCCGTGATGCCTTTATGAATGTTGGTGGCAATGCAAGAACTGTTAGAGGTCCTGTTATGTCCTGTTACCCCGGGAAAATACAGATTTTAGGAATTTCGAGAATACTCAATGAAGATGTTTTGGTATTAACATTTATTCAAGGAAGAAATCCAGAGTGGACTAACAAACCATTTTTAGCTGAAATAAATTTTGATGCTTACTGGATTGACGACCTGAAACCGGCATTCGGTGAACAAAACTTCTTTTTTGAAAATAAATTTAGACCTAATTATTATATTGACCAATTGATGGTTTCTCTATTTGATTAAATCAGATATCAGAATAAATTTATTGTTAAGTAAATTCAAAGTATAAAATTAAACTAATATTATAAAATTTGAAAAACAGTTGATAACGAAAAAAATGCTTCCTTATCTAATAACTATCGGAACAACTTTTCTTGATTTAGCAGATTCAGTAACAATAAAATACACACCCGAAGGTATTTCTGATATATCAATGTGATTTATATTACTTACATTATCGGATTTCTTGACTATTAGCTGTTGCCCAAGAAGGTTATTAATAGAAATTGTGTAATCAATTAAATCTTTGTTCTTAATATATATAAAATCATCAGCGGGATTTGGATAAACAGAAATATCGCTATTGTTTATTATATTATCATCAACAGAAGTATAGTTCTTATTAAGTATCTCGTCAATTTTTTCCTGTAATTTTTGTCGCCATTCGTTATACGTCAATAGACTATCGCCGTAATTGAGCAGAAAATTATAGTCTAGGACTATATCATTTTTTATTAAAAAAATATAATATATGCCGAAATATGGATCTTGAGTTATCTTAGATATATAATAACAATTATTTAAAGAATCGGTACAAAGTGTGAAAGGATGAGAATCTGCATAAAATGGCACAAGGTCAATAAAAACAATATATTCATTTCCAATTTGTCCGAACTCAAGAAAATCTTCAGAATATTTATTGTTAAAGACAAATTGGAAGCATTTGCCGGGTTCATTAATTTGAAAATAAGGTTCAGGTCTGACGTATTCATCAGGAGTATCGGGGATTGTAATATCCTTGCATGTAGGTATAATTTTTCCTTTTATAACATCCTGTACTTCCGAAGTAATTATGTAACCATCACCATCAAACTCTCTTTCAACAATATCGGTAGTTTTTATCCGCACAATTATTTCAGATTTCATTAATGAGTAATGAATTTGCTTTTCGGGGACTATATAATACAATCTATCATTAAGATAATATTGAAGACAATACGGACTAGTTTTCATTAAAGTATCATTATAAAACAAATGCTCTACGAATAATATAGGATTGTAATCTTGAGTAATATATAATCTCTTTATCATTTCCTTAAATTCATCATCGAAACTTTTATTTTTAAAATAATTCCATGTTTCCTTGTCTTCGTAATTATGACACCAGTCGTTCCACCAGATATAATAAAGCATAGTTTCATAAGGCATATCTAATTTTAGCTTGGGAAAGTGGTCGGGAATCCTGCCTTCATAAGATAAAGATATAATCCGGATTACAAGGAGGTCTCTGGGCTTGTGTAAGTGAAAAGCCAAGAAAGAAAATAAGCAGAAATAATATTTTAAATCTCTTATTCATGATTGTTATTTAATAATAATCATTTTTTTAGTTTGATTAAAGTTTTCGCTTTTTATTGTAACGAAATATATCCCCGAATTCAAATTTTCAGAATTAATTGATATTGAATGTTCACCCTGTCCTAAGTTGTATTCACTTAGAGCCATAATTTTTTTGCCTAAAAAATCATATAATTCAATGCTGACCTTTTCCGAAAAATTGTAAATTTCAAAAGTAAAGTTAACTTTATCGTAAAAAATTGAACTTTCACTTTGATTTTCGGGCATCTCATTTTCTACAGATGTCAAGTCTTTCGAGATAATTTCCTTTGTTTTGTTAGATATATTTTCTCGCCAATTATTATCAATTATCCCATTTTTGACAATAAAATTTTTTATTTGATTTATACGGTTTTTCAATGCGGTTTTAAATTCGGAAACTGTTAAGCCGGTTCCAAAACCGAAATCATCTAAAGGTGATATTACTATACCATTTTCTATAGGATATAATAGTCCGGTTGAAGATTCGGAAAAACCAATAGTTCTTAGAAAATAATAAATTTTATAATTATCCACACAATCAACAACAAGGTCTAAGAAAACTATATATTCTTTATCTTTTTTAATCCATGGTGCTCCTGACGAATCTCTCATAGTAAGGAATTCTCCTGTCTCAGATTTCCTTTGCCAGCCAAAGCAATAGTCGAAAATTATTGTTTTTCCAGTGTCAGCAATAGTTTTCCTAAGTAATTGAGGGATATTATTCTTTTCATTTATTGGTTGAGGTTCAGTAACTTCAGGAATTATTCTTCCCTTGATAGGGTCTAAAATTTTACACTTGACTGTTGCTCCATATTTAGCCCAACTAAATTCATCAGCTGAATTATCAACCCAACTAACCGTATCTGTTACCAAAACATGTGCTATGATATCTGTACGGCACAAAATATAATCCAAATAAGAATGGTCGGATTTTTTCTTAATTAAATTATCAAGCCCTTCACTGACATGTCTTACTCTGATTTTCATTGATGTATCCCTGTAAAATCTTGACTGCATAAATTTCAATGGGTCCCAGTCAACTACATGGTAATAATGTTTCATCAAAGTTTTTAAAGTATCATTATACTCCTGCCTTGTCAAAAAATCGGCAAATTCGTTCATATTACCATAATAACATACTGTATCGAGGGCGACATAGCCCAAAAGTACTTCGTATGGCATGTTTAATTCATATTCCGGAAATGACAAAGCTTGTGGTATTTCA
>RCNQ01000326.1 GCA_003731675.1 Bacteroidetes/Chlorobi group bacterium ChocPot_Mid | reverse complement strand
AAGAAAATTCAGCTTTATCAAATTCACAATATCCAAGAGTGAATTGACGGACATAATTTGTTTCCTCAAAATCTGAGATAACATTTTCAAACACACCATCAGTAATTAATGTAGCTGAATATGGTATCTTGTATTTTACCGTTTTACTCATCTCCATAATATCAGTAGCTTTTGCCTCAAATTCCAGTTTGTTACCCAGCAGTTTCAAATCGTCTGCTTTAAACATAAAATGACTTTTTCCCTGAGGAAATGAATGCAAAACCTTTTTTTCTGCTGAAACGTTACCTGAAAATTCCTTTATTTTACAATCAGATACAACTTCCGTCTCAATCTCAATCTTTACAGGTTCCACAATAAACTTTTGTGTAGTATCACTCCTGTAAGAAATAATTTCAGTACCATCAGAAAATCCAAATCGAATATAGCAATTATCCTGAAAAAGTTCCTCACGGGTCAGTTTGCCGGCATCAACTGTTGCATAATTGACTTTTACCCTGTCCTGTGCTATTCCTGATTGCAAAATTATATTTTTCAAATCATTCAACCTTTTTTCGACTGTATCCTGTGGCTCAGTGCTGATTGCAGATGAAAACAAAGTCAGATTCACATTCGGATTATCCCTAAGATACTGAATTGCTGAGAGATATGCATTTTTCTGTGCTTCCTCTTCACTACGTGACTTATTGTCTGATATCAGCATCTGGGTTGTATTAATCTTATAAAACACAACAGGAAGTAAAATATATTTATTTATAAACTTACGCTCTTTTACATTAAACTTAATTGTATCATTGTTACTTATCAACTTATCATCAGCTTTTATTCTCAAATCAACTAACATTTCCTTTGGTTTGGGGAATTCCGGTAACTGTGGCATCGGTGCATCCATTGGTGGTATATTCTTTGGTTTTGGAATGCGATATCCTAAAGAAATACCTGCCTGAAATGTCGAGATTTTCCAGTCCAGGTCGCTTGCAATATTGTTCAATCCAAGATTATATTTTAAAAAACCAGAAATTGAAAAATTATTTGCTTTAATTAATTCATAAGCGACACTCAATGATACAGCTGTGTAAATCTTTGTTGCATTAGGTATATCACCGCTGAATTCTGCCCTTGTATTTGTTCCTGTTTCCTTGAATGTTATCCAATCAGGTTTTATAATTTTCTCGTAATGGCTGAAAGTCAAATCATTTAATAAACCTAACTGCATCCCCAATCTGAAACTCAATGGTATCTTACTTAAAGGATATATGTTAAGTCCCGGTTCAACAAAAAAAGATTTTATTTTAACATCAAGATTATGCTCAGAATATGCTTCAACATAATCATTTCCAGTGATAATATTGGCAAGTTTTTCTTCGATTGAATAATCTGCAGATAAATTCTGATACGACAATAATAAATCAACTGAGTAATTAACTCCCCAAAAATCCTTTTCAAATAAATACTCACCTCCAATAAAAGCACCATAGGAAGGGCTGACAGCAAAGTCAAAACTTGTGCAACACATCGGATAATCATTAAGCCGACTGAAATCAGACAGATATAAGTTTGCATTCAGTGAGCCACCAGCTAACAGCTTGAATTGTGTCAACTTATCGTCAGCTTTAACCCCATAGCTCAATGCAAAAAAGACAACAAAAATTGCAATTAATTTCGTAAATATTTTTAAAAAATAATTCAATAATATAAATTTAACAATGAATAATTATTCTGATATAACTTTGATTTTTTAAACCTAATATATCAGCTATTTGTCTAAAAATCTAAGATATTAACGACTATTTACAAAAGTATTTTAATTTTGATTGAAAATTAATTTCATTTAAACATTAATGAATTATTTTTAAAATAATACATTGAAATTTTAGTTTACAGTGAAAAAATTTGTCCGAACAATTTTTTTTTGAAACTATTAACTTTAAATGTCGTATTCTATAAAGTAATTTATATCTGTATTAGAACAGAATATTATTAAGAAAGGAAAATTATGTCAAACGCACAACAAACAAATATGCCCCCAGTACCTCCTCCGTATTATATGCAACCGAGGAAGTCGAGATGGTGGATACCAGTCGTTATCATTGTAGGCATTTTTGCCTCAATAATCATTTTCTTCATTGTCGGTATCGCAATGGTAACCTCCTCATTTGAGAAAGAGCCATATCAGGTTAAAAAGAATTCTGTACTTTACCTGAATATAGTCGGCAACCTTGAAGAAAGAAGTAACGATAGTCCTTTTAGTTTTCTCAATCAGCAAAAAAATTTCACTCATTCAGAATTGCTGACAGCAATCAAAAGAGCTAAGGGCGACGATAGAATCAAAGGCATCTTCATCAAAGGTGGGTTTAATTCTTTGGGGTTTGCAAAAGCTGAAGAAATACGTGATGCTATTGAAGATTTCAAAAAATCAGGTAAATTTGTTTATGCCTATATGGATTGGGGAAAGGAAAGCGATTATTATCTTGCATTAACAGCTGATAAAATTTTCATGCCACGTGAAGGTATGATGGAATTAAATGGATTTGCTGTAACTTCTTTGTTTTATAAAGACATGTTCGATAAAGTGGGTATTGATTTCTTCGTTCTTGGGTTCGAGGATTTCAAATCAGCTTCAGAACCATACGGCAGAACTAAATTCTCAGACTCTGCAAGATATCAATATCAGGTTCTTTTGAATCAGAGATTGAATCATTTTGTTGATGCTATTGTCAAAACACGTGGTTTAGACCGCAAAACAGTTACTGATGCCTTGAACAGAGGAATTTATTCTGCTGATACTTTATTAGCTCTTGGCTTTGTGGATAGTTTAATCTTCGAAGAAGATGTCAAGAACTTAATAAGAGAAAAAATTTATGCAGGAAAAGAAAATTCCGATAAGAATAAAAAGAAATCTGAGAAAAAGTATTCGATGGTGTCTGTCGGAAAATACATTCAGGATTTGCCTGAAATCAAAAATAAGAAATTGATAGCAGACAAAGACAAGCAAATAGCTATTATCTATGCTTCAGGTCCTCTGGTAGAATCTTTGCCCGGTCAGTATTCTGACGAATTGCAAATCACAGCCAAAGAATTTATTGCCAGCTTGAAAAAAGCAAGAGAAGATGATAAAATTAAAGTCATTATCATCAGAATTGACAGTCCTGGTGGTTCTGTTATGGCTTCGGATGCTATTTACGAAGAAATAAAAAAGACGACAAAAGTAAAACCAGTCTATGCCTCAATGAGTGATGTTGCGGCTTCCGGAGGATACTACATTGCTTCTCCATGCGATACTATTATCGCACATCCTTCGACAATTACTGGTTCGATTGGTGTGGTAATGGCAATACCGAATTTCTACAAATTAGTAAACAATGTATATCTTCGGGTGGATACAATCTCGACAGGACCAGCGGCAACTCAGCTTTCCGGTTTAATCCCGATGAAAGATAGCGATAAAGAAAAGGTGAGAATACTTGCAAAAAGTGTTTACGACAGATTTATCAACAAAGTCGCCCTGCACAGACACAAAACTTATGACCAGATTCGTGCAATTGCCAAAGGACGTGTATGGACAGGAGAAAATGCTCTTAATATTGGTTTGATAGATGTTTTGGGTGGTTACGATACAGCCATTTCTCTTGCCAAAAAGAGGATGGGAATACCTGATTCGATGAAGGTATATATTAAGGAATATCCTGAGAAAAAAGATGAGTTATCGCAATTTTTGCAGATGTTTGGTTTGGGTGATAACGGAGATGATGAGGTGAAATCAGGTATTTCGCAGATAATAGCAAAACTTATCGGAGTGAAACTCGAAGATTTCTCTATGGTTTATGCCAATCTGCCTGAAAGCGTCAAAAAGCAATTGCTTTACGTAGCTGGAATAATGAAGCAATCGGAAAAGGAAAAGGTCTTAATGACATTACCGGAAAAAGTAGTAATAGAATAAAGTCGTTATCACTTAAATTGGTTAAGAAATAGACGACGTCGGCTCGGATTTTGCGGGAAGTCCGAGCTTTTTTTTTCAATTACGAATTACGAATTATCAATTATCAATTATCAATTATCAATTATCAATTATCAATTACGAATTACGAATTATCAATTATCAATTATCAATTACGAATTACTGAATAAAAATCAGTTCTTTTTTCTATCTTCTATTTTCTTTTTTTAATACCGTCATCCTGAGCTTGTCGAAGGATGAATGTATATAATTTTTATCTTTAGTAAATATTTTAGTAAAAACAAAAAGCAGATCTTGAATGATCTGCTTTTTACTTCCATTTAAATGAATTCAAAACTTAGTGATCTCCTTAAATTTAGCAGTTTTGAATTTTTCAAGTGCA
>RCNQ01000049.1 GCA_003731675.1 Bacteroidetes/Chlorobi group bacterium ChocPot_Mid | reverse complement strand
AATAGGTGCCTGAAGCTTTAGTTCTTTGTCGTTCATCATACCTGTCAAAACCAATGAAACTGCTATATAAAGGACTGTGCATATAACCAGTGAAGTAATAATGCCGAACGGAACATCTTTTTTTGGATTTTTTGCTTCACCTGCTTGCGTTGAAACAGTATCAAATCCGATGTATGCAAAGAAGATATAAGCGGCACCTGAAATAATTCCGAGGAAACCATATGCCTGATGAGTACCTAATGGTCCAGAAAGAGTCGTTCTTTCGGGGATAAATGGTGTCCAGTTTTCTATATTGATATAAGAAGCACCGACTATGATGATAAATAAAACCACGATGACTTTAATAGTAACCATTACTATGTTTGTACTTGCTGCTTCTTTGATACCTTTTACAAGTATTAAAGTAACAACCCAAACAATGATGAAAGCAGGTAAATTCACGGCGATTTGATGACCGAAGAGCATGGGTAAATCGAGTGAAGAGTAATGAGTTAATAACTCAGCTTTGGCTGTTGCGTTGGTAGCGGCATCTGACAGAGCTTTTGAAGCACTGAACCAATCACTTGTCAGCCAAAGAGGGAATTTGATGTTAAATAAGTTTAAAAATTTAGCGAGATAACCAGACCAACCGACACTAACTGCGGCAGAAGCCATAGCGTATTCGAGGATTAAGTCCCATCCGATAATCCAGGCGAAAAATTCACCCATTGTTGCATAGGAATATGCATAGGCAGAACCTTCTACGGGAAGGAAAGAAGCAAATTCTGCATAGCAAAGTGCCGCAAAAGTGCAACCCATACCAGCAATAACAAATGATAATGCGAGGGCAGGTCCTGCATATTCTCTTGCACCGACACCAGTCATAACGAAAATACCTGCACCAATTATAGCACCTACACCTATGCTTGTCAAACCCCATTTTCCAAGAACTCTTCGGAGACCACTTTTTTTCATATCTTCTTCGAAAGCTTCGACTGGTTTACTTCTGAATATTTCCTTTCGGTAGCGGAAAAAGGAGAATGAACAAATAAACAATATTCCTAAAGCTAAAAGAATTATCAGATTTTCCAACATAAAAAATTCCAGTTAATGGTTAATAAATTAAACGATTAAACTTTAGCAATTCCTGCATCAGTAATATACGATTTATTCTTGACAACTTTATACCATCTTGGCAAAGAATCGAGGAAAATGGTTAAAACACAGGCAATGATAATTCCTGTTAGTAAAAAGTTAATCCATCCGATAAGCTCTTTGCCAGGAGTTGATATCAATGGCAGGTAAATATTGAACATATTCATTATACCTGAAGTTGTTGTTACAACTCCAACAAAAACAAGCGGGACAATAGTGACCCAGGAATATTTAACTTTACCTCTGTTAATGATATACGAAGTTCCGACAACAAGAGCAACCGTGGCTAAAAGTTGATTAGCCGCACCGAACATGGGCCAAATGGTTGTAACATTTCCAGTATAGCAAAAATATCCCCAAGCAAAGACTACAACAGAGCTGGCTATTAAATTGCCAGGTAACCAGTTGGTTTGACCGAAAGGTTTATAAACTTTTCCTAATAATTCCTGAAGGATGAATCTTGCGATTCTTGTTCCTGCGTCAATGGTAGTCAAGATGAATAATGCTTCGAACATAATGGCAAAATGGTACCAGTAGGACATGAGTTTTTCAAGTCCAGGGATTTTAGAAAAAATATGAGCCATACCAACAGCAAAAGTTACAGCGCCTCCTGTTCTGCCAGCTAATTCTTCACCGACTTCCTTGCTAAGCATAGTGAGGTTAGATTCATTAAAGCCCATTGCTCGTAACTGGTCAGCAAATAAGGGGAATTTGTCAACAGGTATATTTATTTGGAAATAATCCATCGGTAACAGGGAGCAAGCCGCTATCAAAGCCAGAATGCTTACCATGGATTCAGAGAGCATTGCTCCCATGGAAATCATTTTTATGTGTTTTTCGTTATCAAGCATTTTTGGGGAAGTACCTGAGCTAACCAGCGAATGAAAGCCAGAAATTGCACCACATGCAATAGTAATAAAAAGGTAGGGGAACAAAGCTCCGGGTATTATCGGACCACCACCTTTTGTAAAGCTTGTAAAAGCGGGCATGTGCATATCGGGCATTACTATGATTACTCCGAGTGCCAGAAAAACAACAACGCCAAGTTTCATAAAAGAGCTTAGGTAATCTCTTGGAGTAAGTAGCAACCACACTGGCAGAACAGATGCAAAAAATCCATACATGCAAAGAAGGATTGTTAACGTGTGATGCTCAAACATCAAAGCATTTCCCAAAGCAGTTCCCGGCACTTCTTTGCCGTAGATAACAGCCGCAACAAGAAGGACAACACCAATGATTGTTGCTTCAACTGTTTTTCCTTTTCTGAATCTGAACATCCAGAGACCCATTAAAATTGCAATCGGGATAGTAGATGCAATTGTGAAAGTTCCCCAAGGGCTGTGACTTAAAGCATTGACGACAACAATGGAAAGCCCTGCCATTGCGATTATCAGGATTATTAGTGTAGTAAAAGAGACAGTGATGCCGCTGAGTTTACCGATTTCATCTTTGGCTATTTCTGCAAGAGATTTCCCATCATGTCGAATTGATGCTACGAAAATAACAAAATCATGAACTGAGCCAGCAATTACAGCTCCGAGTACCATCCAGGCAAAACCGGGAAAGTAACCGAATTGTGCCGCTAAGACAGGTCCGACTAAAGGACCAGCACCCGCAATTGCAGCGAAATGGTGTCCAAATAGAATCCATTTCTTCATTGGGATATAGTTACTTCCGTCGTAAAGTCTATCGGCAGGTGTTTTGTTCAGTTCATTTATAGTGACTACTTTTGCAACAATGAAACTGTAATAAAATCTATATGCTAAAACGAATATTGCAAGCGCAATAATTATTAATGGCATTGCATTCACTTTATTTATCCTCTATAAAAAATAAACTATCATTAATTATAAAAGTTCTAAATTAACAAAAAAAACTAAATTCCGATTAAATTGCATATTATTTGTTGACAATATGTATTATTTTCTTAAATAAATCGTTTATTCACAAAATATTAAATTACTTTTATTTTATGTTGAAATGAATTAAATTGTAATTAGTAAAAAATAATTTGGTGAAAAATTACTTTACAGATTCGTAATGAGAGTATTTATTAATAGTGTTTTACTGACCAGCAATTTAAAAAAGATTGCTGTTTTGATGATATTTTTCATTTTTGGATTTGCGAATTTTTTGGTTGCTCAACAACATCTTGCTCCAGCAAAGGATTTTACACCGAAAATCAACAAGTATATTTTTATTAACTCTGGTGATGCTCAAACCAACAAGCAGGACAATCAGGACTCAAAAAATAAAAAGACACAATCGGTGCAATCTGATTCATTAGACAATAGTTTTGAAATTTCTTACAGCCCTTTTGGTGAACCAGTAAAGATGGTTGTTACTGTAAAAGAGAAGGATAAAAAAATTACAATCTCACTTTATAATTTAATAGGGAATAAGGTTGCTGATGTCTATAATGGTGTACCCGGTGTTACTGAGAAAGAAATTGACAATTTTCCAAAGGAAATTGAGAAGCTTTCCAACGGTGTATATTTGTGTGTTTTGCAGGGTTATAATTATCGGTTAATGAAGAAATTTACTATTTCAAGATAGTACAAAATGTTTAAAAGTGCTGTTATATCATTCCTAACAATACTATTAAGTATCAGTTACGCTAATTCCTTTGAATTAATTTGGGAAAAACAGTATCACAGCGGGCAGATAAACCGAATTTTATTCAGTCCTGATGAGAGTCTGATTTATTCTGCAGGTGCGGATAAAAAGCTGATTATTACAAATTCAAATACTGGGGAGAAAGTCGAAGAATATAGTTTCAATTACAATGTTTATGATTTGACACTTACTAATCTTACAAATTCTGTTCTGGTGAGTTTAAAGCATTCTCTTAATTCATCAGTAATCCTTTTTAATATTGATTCAAAGACAAGTGAAGTAATTCTGGATTTACGGAAACTATTTGACACGAATATGTCTGTTCAAAATCAGGAATTTATTGAAGTTCATGCGATACAACCAGATAAGGAGCATATACTTACAGGTGTGGGGATATATTATTATCAGAATGCTAATCATTATTACAGGGGTCGTCTTGATTTATGGGATATGAATACTGGTCAGTGGGTCAAGCAGATTTATTCAGGAGGAATGGTAAATAATCTTGTTAAGTCTCCAGATGGTAAGACAATATGCTTTTCCACAGTAGAAAGGACATCGGAATATACTGCACCATGGGTTTACAAAGAGTTTGAGGAAACAAAATTAATTGTGGCTACACCTGATTTCGAGGAATTCAAAATTTTAAGGCAGGAATATGATGAAAATATGGAATTTGCTGATACAGAGGTGCTGAATGAACTTGCATTTTCTTATGATTCAAAGCTTTTAGCTGTGGCAACCGACAGTCATCACTATTTTATTTATGATATAGAGAAAGGCATAAAGACAGATTCGATTTATTCATGTGATTGCTATTATGACCTTGCAATAGATTTCATTTATGATAATGAGCATATTATAACAGGTTCGAACAATGGGAAGGTATTAATCTGGAAT
Organism: Bacteroidetes/Chlorobi group bacterium ChocPot_Mid; assembly: GCA_003731675.1. Taxonomy (GTDB): domain Bacteria; phylum Bacteroidota; class Ignavibacteria; order Kapaibacteriales; family UBA2268; genus ChocPot-Mid. The sequence continues at coordinate 4,147 of RCNQ01000049.1, read as the reverse complement.
CTGGAATATAATTTAGCAAGGGACAGTAAGACTTATCCCGGAAATCCTTTAATCACTTCGATTGATGCTTCTGCATATAAAAACCGATATGTTGTTGCCGATGTAAAAGGCAATATGAGTATGCTGGCATCATGGGAAATAAGTGGTGCAGAAGAAGATAGCAAAGAAGAGGAATATTCTTTGTGGGGAAATAATGAAAACATACAGATTTACTTTAAGGATTATTCATGGTTTTATAATGTTTATTGCTATGATATTTTCGGACGAGAAATGAATTTGAATTATGAATATTATGGTAATTTGATAAAATCGGATATATCAAAATTACCGTCAGGAATATATTTCATCAGGATTTTTAATTCCGGAAGAGTATTTACAGAGAAAATCTTAAAGATGAATTAGGCATTTGCTTTGTCTGCTCTTTTTCTTAATTCCTTAATATTGGCAACAACATCACCTTTAAAAATACCAGAACCACAAACAAGGATATTAGCCCCGGCTCTGACAATATCGCGAACGTTTTCGATTTTTACACCGCCGTCAACTTCGATTTCAACATTCTTTAGACTGCGTTTGATTAGGTAATTTCTGACCAGTTCTGCTCTTCTGAGAAAGGTGGGTATGAATTCCTGACCACCAAATCCTGGATTAACAGACATCAATAAGATAAAGTCGCAGTACTCAGCGGCATCATAGGCGAAATCCAGAGGAGTTGCCGGATTTAAAGCTAAACCTGCCTTGATTCCGAAGCTTTTAATCAATGCTAAAGTTCTGTGCAGATGTACCTGACCTTCGACATGGACTGAAATCATATTGGCTCCTGCCTGAACAAAGTCAGGAATGTATCTGTCAGGGTCAGTTATCATCAGGTGGCAGGAAATTGGAAGTTTTGAAACACGACGAATAGCTTCCACAATAAGCGGACCTATGGTTATGTTAGGTACAAAATGACCATCCATAACATCAACGTGCAACATATCTGCTCCGCCATCTTCGCATTTTTTTATATCATCAGCCAGATGGGCAAAGTCTGCAGAAAGCAGGGACGGTGCAATTTTAATATGCTTTTTCATTAATTTTCTCCAGTTTTAATATTTCTTCCAATGTTGGTGGTTTTAATTGTACAGCATTTTTTTGTGGTAAATCTGATTTGAAAGATGAACGTTTCCTTTTGAATAATCTTAATTCTTCGAGTCGGTCAATAACCATTTTGAAAAGTGTTCCATCGGGGTATTTCCCATCTTCTTGCTTAACACCTGCCTCAATTCCCATGAGCAATTTGACAGCATCTTCTATTTTAGTGAATGAGTAAATGTGGAATTTACCATCTTTGACAGCATTGACAATGTCATCAATAAGCATTAAGTCTCCGACATTTTGTTTTGGGATGATGACGCCGTGTTGCCCATTGAGACCTCTTGCCTGACAGATTTCGAAGAAACCTCGTATTTTCTCATTTACACCGCCAATGGGTTGAATATCGCCTTTTTGATTGACCGAACCGGTAATGGCGAAACATTGTTTTATTGGGACGTTTGTAATTGCCGAGAGCAGAGCATAAATTTCAGCGGCAGTAGCACTGTCTCCGTCTATACCTCCATAGTTTTGTTCGAATGCTATTGAGGCAGTTAGGGTGAAGGGTTTATCAGTTGAGAATCTTTCTCTGATGAAGCCGGAGAGAATCATTACACCTTTGTTGTGAATTGAGCCGCTCATATCAACTTCACGTTCGATGTTAATTATTCCAGCATCACCTGCACTGACTGTAGCCGTTATTCTTGCCGGTTTGCCAAAGATAATCAAGCCGGTGTCCAAGATGGTTAGACCGTTGATTTGCCCTACTCTTTCACCGTCAGTATCAATCAAGGTATTGCCTTCGAGAATCTGGATTTTTAATTTTTCGTCTAAAAGATTGTTTCTGTAGCGTCTGTATTCAATAGCTGTTTTGACATCTTCTCTTCTTATGAATTTTTTGGGTTCTTTTCTGTTTCTTCCGTCGTAAAAAGCTGCTTCACGGACAACGTCAGCAACGTCAGAGAATTTCAGTGTAATTCTGTTTTGAGAGCCAGCTTGTTCAACAGCCCATTCGACAATAGCGGCAACTGCATCGGGAGTGCAGTGTGGCAGTTTGTCTTCCTTGCAGATTTTTGCAATAAATTGTGCGTAGTAGTTAATCATTTCTTTGGTGCGTTCGGTTTCGTAGTCGAATTGTGCGTTGATTTTGAAAATCTTTTTGAAGCCTTTTTCGTAAGTATAAAGGTAATAATATAATGATGAGCCACCTATGATGACAACTTTGACCTTTACATCTATCGCTTCTGGTTTCATAATAAGCTGTGAGAGCTGGAATATAGCTTCGTAAGGTTGTATTTCTAATTTATCGTAAAGCAGGACCCTTTTGAGAACGGGCCACACACCTTGCTCTGTAAATAAATCGAGAGCATTAACAATTAAGTATCCTTGGTCTGCTCTGAGAATGGAGCCAGCTTTGATTTTTGTGAAATCCGTCCGCCAATATCCACGGGAATCGAATGTTCTTTCGATTGTACCAAATAAATTGGTGTAAGTTGGAGCCGTTTCAACAACAACAGGTGCGGATGTTGTTTTTGAATTGTCTAAGATGATATTAACTTCAAAAACGCGGTATCTGTCTTCCGGTGAATCGTCAGAAGAGGGCTCATTTTCATTTTCGGTTTCAATCGGGTTCGGAGCAGTGACGAATAATTTAATGTTTTCGAGTATATATTTTTTTACTTCTTCGATGTATAAATCAACTTTGTCATCAACGAAGTTTTCTTTTATTTGTCCGAAAACAGAATGTATAATCATTGATGCTGTGGATTTGTCATTTTCGTAAATTGCTTTTTTGAAATCCTGCATTAATTTCAATCCTTCGTGAGCAAGTTCAAATATTTCATTGTGGAATTTCAGATAATTATTTTTGATTTCCTCAGCATCCTTTTTTTTCATTTTCCCTTCGGCGACCAATTCGTCGAGAGTATCAATACGGACGGGCTGACCATCAACAATGGGGAATACTTCTGGTTGGACTGCACCGTTTTCGTTTTCAAGCTGACCTCGGACAAAACCTAATGGTTTTATTTTTTTGTCAAATTTGTCCAAGAGTTCTTTTTCTTTCTTTTGGTATTCTTCGATTAATATCCTTCTGGATTTTTGGATAGTTTCTTCTTCAAAAAGTTTTGGGAGTCGTCTTTTGAGATATTCGATTGTATCTTTCATCATTCTTTTCAGCTCTTTTCCGCGACCTTTGCTGAGTTTTAACAGTCTTGGTTCGTCGGCGTTAGTGAAATTGTTGACGTAGCAGTAGTCATAAGTAGTTGGTTTAACTGTTGTAACGTCTTCGAGTACGTTTTTAACTGTAGTTAACCTTCCAGTGCCTGCCAATCCTGTTACGAAAATGTTGTAACCTTTTGAGAATAGTTCAGCACCCAATCGTATTGATTCAATAGCTCTTGGCTGACCGACAATTTTATCCAAAGGTTTCAGAGAAGCTGTGGATTCGAATTTGAACTGAGAAGTTGGGCATACCCAGCGTAATTGGGAATGATTTAGCTCGGTTGCCTCGCATTTTATTGCAACCTTCGATTTAACTACCTTGACTTTTTTCTTTACCATTTTGATTTCCTATATAAATAAGGATAAAATTATGATTAATGTAATTTTAAAATTCAGAAAATAAAATTGAAATACCAAATAAAATTTATTAAAATATGATAAAAAATAAATCAGGAACTAATTCAGATATAGTTCCTGATGGTGTAAGTATTTTATTATTAGTGCATTACTGTTGATTTTCTGATTTTGGTTTGAATCTGACAGTCCACATACCGCGGAAGTCTCCGATTTTGTAACCAGTGGCTTCGTCGGTTGGGTAAAGTGAGTCAATAATTTTGTTATTAGGTGGTACAATCATTAAACCTTTTGTTCCGTGGCAATTCAGACATATCGGATTAGTCAGTATAATAGGCACATAAAACACAATACTACCGTCACTATATTTTTTGAGTTGGGGCATCAACTGTTCTTGTTTTTTCCATTGTTCAAAATATTCATCCAACATATCTTCCTCGTAGTCACGAGGTTTGTTTTTAGGGTTACGGATTTTGAGAGAAGTCCGTCTTATCTC
>RCNQ01000325.1 GCA_003731675.1 Bacteroidetes/Chlorobi group bacterium ChocPot_Mid | reverse complement strand
ACCCGGCACCTCAGGTTTAAACAATATACCTAAAAAAGAAGACAACGATTTACCAACATCTGAGAAATTATCAAACCATAATCCAAGTGAATAATCAATCTCACCAATACTACTCACTTTTATATCAGACTCTGCTTTTCCAGATACAGCTAACAGATATCTCTCCACTTTTTCATTAGTAGCAAATTCAAGCTGATTGCCTGTTAGCAAGGAATACCCCGTTTCAGCACTTATGTTATAATCAAACATTCCAATATCTGAATTGAATTTTAAATTTAACACAAAATCCTTGTTAACAAATTCTGCTTTAAATTCAGGGAATCCTTCACCATAATATTCTTTGTCCAAATATAAATAATTATCAATTTTTGAATTTACAGATAAAGATAAAGTCGAATTTTTATTTATTTGGTTGTTTGCTTTCAATAAAAAAATAGCTCTGTCTTCTTTCAAAATCGGTAAATTATCATCTTTAATTGCATTTTCAATAAACTGTCCTGGTATATTTCTTCCACTCTTCTGTAGAATTACCCAATTGGATAATTGCCAGTTAGAAACATTCATTCTCGTAAAAGATGATGCTGAATACATTATAAAATCTGAACTTGCACGATTATTTTTTTTGTGTGATTCATTTGATATAAATGGATAATCACCTTCTGATGTCTTAAATTCTGCAGATATTTTCTGATTGATTTTATCCGAACCAAATTCGCTAAATCCCGAAATAAAATATTCTCCAAATGAACCTGCATTAATAGCTAAATTGAATTTGTTTTTTTCATAATCGCTTGCTCTCAGATTCACAATTCCACCAATAGCATTACCGCCAAAAACTGCTGAAAAACCACCACGTGCGACTTCAATTTCATCAATAAACGAAATAGGTACAAGACTCAAATCCGAAATGCCGCTTTGTGATGAATTAATCTTTATCCCATCAATCATAATCAAGCTCTGATTCGAAGTACTCCCTCGCATGGAAATTGTCTTCAACCCACCAAGACCACCATAATCATTGATAAATATTCCTGGAACATTATTTAATACCTCGTTCATTTGCCATGGATTTTTTTGCTTAATTTCATCTGTTGTTATCAAGTTGTATGCATTATATTTTAATGATTTTTCTGACAATATCCTGTCTGCCGTTACTCTGATATCAGGTAAAACACTTGACAAAGTATCCTCTTTTGCTTTAAGATTACTGCTCACAATTATCATAATTACTAACAATATGATTATTTCTTTAATCAATCTTCCAAAGTTTAAATGATTTGTAAATGATAGATACAAATTTATTTTGCCCGAAATATAGAAACCTTGTTATTAGCAGAATAATCAGCATTACTGATATTGCATACTAAAAACACTTCATCTTTTAATAAATACATTCCCTCTGCTTTGGAGTCAACTGGATATGTTTTTTTCAAAGCTCCTGTTTTAGTATCAAACACTCTGACATCACCGTTATAGGTTGTAACATAAAGCTCTTCATAAGAATTTTGTATTACAGCTTCCCTTGGTCCGTTAAATCCGCTTGTTCCTGATGAAAATGTTTTTGTTATCGAGTAGTCATTCAAATTATATTCCCATATCTCATGTGAACCATTGAGTATCAGGAATAATTTTCCTCCTGCCATTGTCATAAAGTTTGCATATTTACCAATATTTTCAAATTTCTTCACTACTTCTGCACCGGTAATTTTTAACTCAACAAATTGCAACATTGCATCTTGATTACCCAGACCTTCACTCATTACTGCTAACATTTTCTTACCATTCAATTGATAATTCAATACCTGCTGAACATTCAATCCTGCAGTTATACTTGATATTTCTTGTTTATTTTTGTAATTATAAATGATAACTCTCCCGGGTTTGCCATTTTCCTGATTTATGCTTAAATAAAGCGTATCACCATCCTTTGATATAGCGGAGGCATAATAATTACCAATACCTGTTGATACTAAATTGAAGTTATCAATGTTATATTGCTTAATCTCACCAGATTGGCTAATAAAAAATGACCTTTCGTTCCAATCAAAACAAGGACGGAATGGAAATCCCATATAACCGAAATCGAACTCCAGCATCTTTTGTGGATTGCTCAAATCATTTTTGTTAATAATCCACCAGCTTGGATTTTCGTCATCAGTGTCCTTAATCCCATCAAAATCCACATCCTTCCCCAGACAAATTATGTGGAAAAGACCTTTCGCTTCATCATAGAAAATCTTTGCAGGTTGACTGCCAACTTCAACATTCTTAAAAAATTCATACTCAGTTGGCTCAGTCGTTGGTAATGGTGTTGTTTCGCAAGCAGACAAAACCATTGAAATTGCAAATAATAGATTAATTATACTTTTCATCTAGTACTCCTTAAAAAATTTTAAAAAATATTAACTATTAAGGAAATACCTTTTGACATAATTTTGAGTCGGAATGACAAAAAAGTAGTCCGAATATGATATTCCCTCATTGTGCAGTTCATCAACTGCTCACCCTTTTGCGAGGATGCTTTATTCAATTATGCTCTAAGCACAATTATAAATCAATGAGCATCAAAGGCAGGTCTTCTGGCTTCGGGTTCATCCTCAATCTTTCGCCTTCCCATCTTACGACAGTGGCTGCCTGATAGCATGAAAGAAATCGTCCTCCGTTACAGCGGCGCAACCGCATGGGCTTTTAACCCATTTCCCTTTAAATTACAAAGAACTTCATTTCACCTTTAATGTTCACTACAAATTTATCCATAATTTTCTTATACTACAAAATTTATTTTCAAACAATTTTTTTACATTTCAATTTAAAAAGTTAATTTTATAATTATTCAATAACATAATTACATTAATATATTTATGAACGAACTCGATTATAACAAAATATTATTGAAAAATCTCTGGTGGCTCGCATTGATAATTCTTGTAGCTCTCTGGTTCCACTTCGATTTAAATTTTAATTCCGCATTCCCACTTGAGAATGCAACAATGTTAAAAGGACGACTAATAACTAATGGTGAAGGTTCTAATATTATTCATGATAATTATTCACTCCCTGTTTTTACATTATTATACAGCTTTGGTGGATTAATTATCTCAAGAATATCATCGTTGATACTCTCTTTCTTGATGCTATTTTTCTTTTACAAATTTACTTACAGATTATTGCAGGATAAACTTGCCTCAATTTTTGCTGTGATTTTCCTCGCAATACTTGCCCCCATAATATTTATCAGCAAATTTGCTTCTGTTGATATTCTGTCATTAACTTTCTTCACAATTTTTTTAATGATATCATCTGAAATTATTACAATTGAAGATAGAAAAAAAAGAGTTCCTTTTGTCAATATTCAAAAGCAATATTTCTGTCCGATTATGGCTTCATTATTCTTGGCTTTAGCAATATTTTCAAATTATATTCTGATTTTGTTCATTATTCCTGCCATTGTGATACTATTCTTTAATGACAAAAAATCAGCGATTTACTTCACTTTATCATCGATTATTCTCATCATGATTATTTACTTTTTAAACTCAAAACTTATCAACCATCAGCTAAGCTCTATACCTTTGATTAGTCATGAATCCATCAAATTCTCAAAACTACTTGTCAGGATTGCAGAATACATTGCAATTCCAATCATGATATCATATTCAGCTTTGCAAATCCTTTGGAAAACAAACATCAAAAGTTCTTGGATTTATACATTGCTTCTGTTGTCACTCATTATTCCTCTATATATCATTATTGCTTATGATGTTTTCAATATCTATCGATTTATTTCATTTAGTCTGATTCTACTGGTTCCGCTTTGTGGTCTGGTTATATCAAAATTTATTATGATAAATCCTAATTATAAATACGCTACCATTTTTGTTTTATTCTTTATTGTCGTCTTATCCTACTGGCACTTAACAAAACTTGAAAATGCCTATCCTGACACTACTGAAATTACTAAGTATTGCGAAGATAATTTCGATAATAATTCGATTGTATATTCCGAAGACCCTTTCTTGTTGAGCAATCACTTTTATCCAAAAATGAATATCAACAATTTTAAAAACATCTACTTTACTAATACAAAAAATCTTTCTGTCAATGATAATAAAGAATTTATTATTAATCAGATTGATAATGGAATGTTTGATTATGTCATTCTTAACGGATTATTTCACAAAGAATTCTCTGAATTACTTAAGGACAAATATTTAAATCATAAATATTCTAAGTTAATGAAAACAGAAATTAAAATTAATTCTTTAATGTATCCTTTAACCGAAGAAGAAAATTATTTCGAAATTTATAAGATTGATTTAGAGTATAAATTACTTAGAAAATTTTTAGCAAAAAAAAGCAACTAATAACCTAAAGGAAAAATACTTATTCCTAAAGATATTTTTGTTGAATACCATTCACCCTTGGAATAACGGTTCTGAATGGGTAATCCTATATCAACATAAATTGATGAGTATGAACCTATTCCCAAATTGACATCATAACCTAATTTCAAATGTGGTTCGAACATTATCCCTGATAGTTTCAGCGATTCAAATCCTGTAAAATGTATTTCATCTGCAAGCCAGTCAGCTTCAGAAATCTTTCTTAAAATCAATTCTTCCTTACTACTTGCCACAAAACCTGCTTTCAACGACAAAGACGAAAAAATATGAGGTAGCAAGAATCTCATCCGATATTTCACCCCTATTTCTATTTCAGGAATATACTCCGTCCTGAGATACTCATATTCAAGAATTTTATTTCCTACTTCAGGAAAATAATAATACATATTTTCATTTAAAAAACTATTCTTTGAATATGTTAAATTTGCTCCTGTAAAATATGACAAATCTGCTGAAGACCAGTATTCAAACTTAATTCCAGCTGAAATATTGACACTTTTCCCGTTCATAAAAGTATCACATGGTATTCCCTTGTCGCAAATATTAAAATCACTACTAATGATATTGTATGAGCTGATAAAATCAATTCCTGTAAAAAAAGTCGGAACCTCAAACGGCAAACGAGCTGAATACTGCCAGTCAAATCCTTGACTGAATACCTCAGCTAATGATGAAAAAAATATGATTAATATCAATAATTTTGTTTTCATTTGATAACAACCAACCTTCTTGATGTTGAATATATTCCAGATTTGAACTGCAAATAATAAATCCCGGTTGTCAGTGACTCTGCCGAAATCTTCAATTCATATACACCTGCCTTTTGATTTGCATTCAGATAATCATTAAGTCGGACACCCATCTCATTATAAAGTGAAATCTCAAGTGGTATTTCATATTTCAAACTATACCTCAATACTGCATCTTCTGCTATTGGGTTTGGAGAAATCTCTCCGATTACAAAACTCCCGTAACCTTGTGGTAATAGCAAATCATTAAGTCCACATATCGAATCAATAGTTATCAATCCATTTGTATCAAGAGGCAACAGCACTTTCTCACAAATCCCATCTCCGAACAAAGGTTCTATGAATGTTACTGGAGTTGATATTTCATCACCAATATAAGTTGCAAAATTTAATCTCAATAAATTCTGTCTCGGCAGAAAATTTGTCCCCTTTGACGGTGTTTCCAGATATATTTTTAATCTGCCTCCATCATTTAGTTCCTTTATCTCTATATCATTTGCTTCTGAATTTTCTGAAGCAGTTCCAATTCTATCGTAGCTCAAAAATTTTAAAATTGTCTTGTTGTAAGTCAGCTCTGTTCTAAATGTCCTGGCTTTTTGAATAAGTTCAGAGTCAACATTCAAAGCAACAGAAACAACATTTCCTGGTTTTACTTTTATGTCCTTAGCTATTGCCAGTTTAACCCTGTCAGGTTCACTCTTTGTTGCTTTTAATGTTACTTTTATTGTATCCCTCGGTGGATTACCATTCGTAATAAAAATAACATCAGATAAATATTTTTCCTGATTAGTCGGAGTAAAAATTACCTTCAATGAATCAACGGACAAAGCAGGTATAAAATAAATTGGTTCATTATTATAATATTCAATCGCAAAAGGAGGATTACAAATTACATCAATTAATTGCAAATCAGTATTCCCAACATTCCTCAACTTCAATGTGAATGTCCTTGAAGTAGGACAATCAGGATGCCAGACTACATTGCCAAAATCAATAGTATCAAGTTCAGGCAACAATTGTGGTTCTATACCCTCCCCTTTAATGTAAAATACCTCTGTCAAAGCCGCACCCGGAACCCCCCTTATTTTCCTTTTCGAAATATCCGATTCTATAATATACCGTGCAATAAACTTACCTTTTTTATTTGCTGAGAATTTTAAGCTGAAAGTGTCCCCCTGAGTTGGGAAAAAATGACGATTAGTAGCAATAGCTTTTATTATTGAAAAGTTTTCAGAAGGAAAATCACCCTCAACACCATCAAAAACATATTGTGCTTCTGCTCCAAAATTCAGATTTCCATTATTCCCGAACAAAGCCCATATTTCCTTACTTTGCCCGACCCAGACTCTGCCAATATCAATTGTATCTTTATTATAGCCTGATGCATTTGATGATAGAACTACTAAATCCTGCTCAACACCAGTCCCGCTGATATCCACATAAGTAAACTCCAATTTATTATTAAAATAATAATATGCAAATAATGTCGCTTTATCATCTCCCCGGTTTCTTGGTGCATATTTAATTGACCAATCGCTTAGTTTCGACCCTGACATCAATGGCATTGGCAATGATTTTGATTCAATTTCATACTCCGGTGGAACCAAAGGAGTTGTTCTCCATGCAACCCTTTGAGAATCAATCTGAAGAAATCCTGATGTCGCATTTCCAATTTTCCACTTATATTCTATTGGACTTGGTGGATTTATATAAACTGAATCAAAATTATATGAATTCACATACCCGTCAATATGTTTCCTGACTTTTCCGACAGTTAAAATTATATTGATAGAAGCGACACACTCATTTAAATTTGTTGGAGGATTTAATTCAAAATCATATAAACCGACAGTAAGTCGTGCGAATTTCTGTCCAAAAACCCATGTATTAGTATCTAAATCTGCCTTGTAACGTATTATTAAAGTTGCTGAATCACCTGGAATGACAAAAAGTTCCCTGCTGACTCCTAAATTGTCAGAGAATTCCTCATGGTCTTTCAAATGCCCTGCTAAACCAGTAGTCTCAATAGCAAATGACGGTTTTATTGGTCCGATTTTAAGTGTTTTATTTCCTGTATTTTTAATTTTAAATGTTTTCTGTATATTATCCCCAACCATACATATACCAAAATCCAATGTATCTCGATATATTTCATTGTTAATAATTTCTCCGGATATTTGTGAATATAGCACATTCGATAATCCGGAAAAAACAAAAATCATTATGAAAATAAAAAACTTCATCAATCCAATTTTGAATAAAAATATATTCCTTAAAATTTATCAAGATAACAAATTTAATATAAAAAATCTAATATTCCTTCAATTTTCAGCTATCCAAAAAAATATTATTAAAAAAAACACTATTTTTTCTTAAAAAACGTTTTACAGCAAAAATATTAACAAATTAGAGGTAAAAATGATGAAACTGTTAATTAACTTAAGTATAATATTTTTTATAGCATTAAATGCAGCTATTTCACAACCGAAAATTGAGATTGTTGGTGGTGACACTTATGACTGGGGTGTTGTTGATGAAAGCCAGACAACATTGAAAGCAAAAGTTAAAATTAAAAATGCAGGAACTGAAAAATTGAATATTACTGAAGTAAAACCTACCTGCGGTTGCACTACTGCTCCTCTCGATAAAAATGAGTTACAACCTGGTGAAACAGCTACTTTGGATATTACTTTGAGAATTGGAGGTTCAAGCAACGAAGTTTCCAAAACAATCAGAATTATGTCCAATGACCCTAAGGAAGCTCAAAAAATATTGTGGCTTAAATGCAAAATTTCAAGAGAATTCGAAATTTCTCCACAAAAATATTTCTCATTTCAGGATATGACTGTCGGCAATGAGAAATCCGAAAAAGTTATTTTAAAAAATAATTCAAAAGATGTTATCAAAGTTTCAAATTTTGTTGTTGAACCAAAAGAACTCACCATAAACTTAAAAGGAGAGGTAAGTATTAAACCCGGTCAACAAATTGAATTAATTGCCACAGCAAAACCAAAAGAACAAGGTAATTTCAGAGGTTCAGTTACTTTCAAAACTTCTCAAAAGGATAACAACGAAATAACATTAAATGCTTTTGGAAGAGTAAAACCTAATCCCATTTTCAACGATAACAAATAAAAATTGTAAATTTTAAAAAAAGGTGTTTCATTTCTTTGGAACACCTTTTTTTATTGGATAATATTCTTTAACTTTATACAATTTTAAAACTGAAAAATATTTTTTTATTATTATGGTCATTGTAAAAATAGCATTACCTGTGCCTCTTGATACCTTATTCTCTTATTCTTTACAAGAGAATGAAGTATTTCCCGATTTAATTGGCAGACGGGTTCTCGTACCATTTGGTAAAAGAATTATTACCGGTGTAATTGTCGAAGAAATTAAAACAACCACTGATGAAAAAGTTAAAAGTATCATTAAAATTCTGGACGATGAACCAGTCTTCTCAGAAAATATGCTTAAACTGACCAAATGGATATCAGAGTATTACTTTTGTTCATGGGGAAATGTTCTTAAAGCCGCACTCCCTGAAAGCATAGCTATAAAAAATACTAACAAAGTAAGACTGTTAAAAAATCTTTCCGAAGAAGATATCTATATTCTATCTAAAAAAGCACCCGCAAGAGCTTCGATTATTAAAGTACTTTCAAGTTATAAAAATGGAATTAGTCTTAACACACTTGAAAACATTTTAAACATTAGTTCATTAAATCGGAATATTGAGTATTTAGTCAAAAAAGGAATTATTGAATTAATCAACAAAACCGAAAATCCCCTAAAGAACAAAACAATTAAAGCTGTATGTTTAAATAAAAAATACTTAAACAAAGAACTCCTCCTTGAACTTATAAAAAACATTGAAAAGAAATCCCCCAAACAAGCTCTTTTACTCAGTAAATTATCACTTTCCATAGCTGATAAAAATTATCTCACTTTCTCAGAAATCAAATCCAATTATAATATCGGAAATTCTGTAGTTAAAGAGTTAATCAAAAAAGGATACATTACAGAAATTGAAATCAAAATTAATCGCAATCTCACCGAAACAAATCAAAACAAATTTCAATCTAAAGATGAAATTGAACTTAAACTAACTGAACAACAAATAAACGTTCTCGAAAAAATAAAAAACAGCTTACAAAATAAAAATTTAAAACCTGTCTTGCTCCACGGTGTTACCGGAAGCGGCAAAACTCTGATTTACTTCCATTTAGTTCATCAGATGCTTTCTGAAAACAAATCAGTTCTGATACTTGTCCCTGAAATATCCTTAACACCCCAGTTAATTGAAAGATTTGAAAAAGCATTTCCAGGAAAAATATCTGTCCTCCATAGCAAAATGTCTGCCGGAGCAAGATATGATTCATTGAAATCAATTCAAGCAAATGAGAAATCAATTGTCTTAGGCGTTAGGTCTGCAATATTTGCTCCGCTAAAAAATCTCGGCTTAATTATCATTGACGAAGAACACGAACCATCTTACAAACAAGAATCTCCAGAGCCAAGATACAACGCAAGAGATGTTGCAATCATTCGGGCTAAAATTGAAAATACTCTTGTTATACTTGGTTCGGCTACCCCCTCATTAGAAAGTATGGAAAACGTTAAAAATGGCAAATATGAATTATTAGAAATTACCGATAGAGCCGACGGAGCAAAACTACCTTCAACAAGAATTATTAACTTAATTGATTCACGAAAAAACGGCAGACTTCATGGACAATTATCAGAAGATTTACTCATATCTATAGAAGAAAAAATATCAAAGAAAGAGGGTGTAATTCTTTTTTTAAACAGACGAGGTTTTGCACCTGTCCTTGAATGCAACGACTGTGGATATATTCCTGTCTGCGATAATTGTTCCGTATCTCTTACTTACCACAAAAAAAACGATAAACTTCATTGCCATTATTGTGGTAAAATCTACCCTACTGTCGCATCTTGTCCTGCCTGTGGAAATATCATGCTCAAAGAAATTGGTTATGGTACTCAAAGAATTGAAGAAGACTTAAAGAACTACTTCTCCGAAAAAAATATTTACCCTAAAATCCAAAGAATGGATTTGGACACAACTTCCTATAAAGGTGCACACAGGGAGATTCTCTCAAATTTCGCTCAGGGAAAGACAGACATCCTTATAGGCACTCAGATGGTTGCTAAAGGACTTGATTTCAACAGGGTAACTTTAGTTGGTATTATCAACTCAGATTTACAACTTTACCAACCTGACTTCAGAGCTACTGAACGCACATTCCAACTAATTACTCAGGTATCAGGAAGAGCAGGTCGTACTGAAGCCAAACCAGGTGAAGTTATTATTCAAACCTCTCATCCTGATAACTATGCCATTAAAGCATCTATTGAAAATGATTATCACTCTTTTTTCAACTTAGAAATCGAACACAGAAAAAAAGCTGATTATCCTCCTTTCTCGAGATTTTGTATCATCGAATTTTTTGGAAAAGATGAAACCATCGTTGATAACAAAGCAAATATTTTTTATAAATTATTCCCTACAAATTTGCAATCCCTGATAATTTATAAACCCTTCAAACCATACATATACAAAATCAGAAATAATTTCAGAAGATTAATAATAATCAAAAATGTTAAATTTTATGACAAGTCCGGTAAGGATTTACGTAAATATCTTTCTGGAACAATAGATCAATATAACAAGAAATATGCATCTTCAAATGTTAAAATTAAAATTGACATTGACTCATTCTCTACCTTATAATATATCACTCACAAATAATTTTTCATTATATTTGCCTAAATATTTTAAAATAATCTGTTAAAATTATGCTAAAAAAATACGGAATGTTGATTTTGTTGATTTTGTTCTTCTGCAATCCTTCTTACTCCAAGCAGAAGGAATATTATATTAAATGCAAAATAGATAATTATAAAGACTATAAAAATGCCTATTTATATAATTATTACTGGGGTAAATACAATCTCATTGATACTGCAAAAGTCATCAATGGAGAATTCGAATTCAGATTAGCTACTGACTCACCTGTGGGAGTTTACAAAATCAGAATAAGCCCCGACAAAGTAATTGAAAACATTATTTTCAATAACGAAGATATTGAACTAACTGCAGATTACAAAAATCTGACAGAAACTCTTGAATTTCAAAAATCCCAAGAAAATAAAATCTATCTTCTCTATAATAACTACCTCAACCGTGAAAAAAATAGGGATAAAGCTCTAAACTATTTATTAACCTTCTATCAGGAAGAAGACACATTTTATAAAAATATTCAAGATGAATTCAAAAAAATCAGAGAAAATAACCGCTTAGTAATAAATCAATTAATGAATGATAACAAAAATCTCATTGTCACCAAATTAATAAAATATGAACAACTCCCCTATCCTGAAAATGATTCAACTTTATCCATAATCCAATTTCTGTATGAACATTTCTGGGACAATTTTGATTTCAATGACACATTACTTCTTTATAGTCCCATACTTGATTCAAAAATCAATGATTATTTTACATTATACGAAAATGCAAGCTTAAGCAGAGATGAACAAGAAGAGAACTTTAAAATTCCCGCTGATAAATTATTGAAAATAACTCAAAACAATGATAAAATCTTTAATTTCATTGTCGAAAAGATTTTAAATGATTCTGAAACTTTCGGTTTATTGAACTTGTATCAATACGTTGCCGATAAAATTTTATCTGATATTACCTGTGTTGATGAATCTCAAATTCAGGAAATTCAAAACAAAAGCATAAAACTAAGCCATTTGACAGTAGGTAACACAGCCATAGATTTTGAAATTACCAAAGAAATAAAACTATCAGATATTAAATCAGATTTTACATTACTCATTTTCTGGGATAGCCAATGCCCCCACTGCTTTAAAACATTATCAGAATTAAAATCATTTTACAATGAAGCAAAAAAAAGAAATTTTGAGATTGTTGGTGTTTCAAACGATACCAGCTCTGTTGAATTAAAAAAAGCCATCATCGAACGTGGTTACAAATGGTTCAATGTTTGTGATTTCAAAGGATGGCAATCTACTCTGTTTAAAAAATATAATATTTTAGCAACACCTACAATGTTCCTCCTTGATAAAAATAAAAAAATCATATCAAGACCCATAAATGCTAAACAGGTTATTGATAAAATAAAAAAAGCCGGTTAAACCGGCTTTTTAATATTTAATGAAATAATATTACTCCTCTTTTTGAACTTTATTCTGCAAGTTAATTAAGACTTCATTGCCTTTATCACCAAGAGAATTAATTTTCATTGTCCCGTTTATCATTCGATACTTAGACATGCTCAATGCTAATTTCAAAATAATATCTTTCTTATCATATTTAAGTGAATCAATCAATGTATTAATATTTTTATTGAATATATTCACCATTTCTGTAACTAACTCGCTCGTTGGACAAACAATCCTGATTTCAGTCAAATCCTGTCCCGGAATTTCCTTTGCTGAGATAGCGATTTCACCTTCATTAACATCTTCGGTTAATGCATCCAATAACTCTTCAGTTGCATTTAACAATCGTTTGTAATCCACCACAGCAATTGCATTACCTATCCCTTTATCCAAAGATATTTTCAATTTTTCTTCTTGCTTGTGACCTTTTGTAAAGTACTCTTTTATTTCTGCAAATGGCTTATCTAATTTCACAGCTGTCATGATTTTCAATTCATCTTTATCAGCTCCTGTCGCATCTGATGTTCCCCAAGAATCAGAAGTTGAAGTTACAAAAGCTAAAATCTCTTTTGATGATTTGCTTGCTTCTTCAATATAAGAATCATGCTCAGCTTCATTTTCATAAGCTTTCATCGAAATCAAATCAAGATAACCCAAAATACCACCAACAGAGTTACGCAACTGCAAACTAAGCTTAGCAAAGAAGTTCGTTTTAAACTCATTAGCTTCTCTCGCTAATTGTTCTGCCAACATAACCTGTTTATTTCTGATTTTATCTTGCTCTTCCTTTAATTTTTCCAATGTTACATCACGACCTGTAATGTATATCATCCCTTCAATACGAGATACTGACATACTCCAGCTTATCCATTTTACTTCACCCAGCTTACTTAAAACTTGCGTGTCTATTTTCTGGGTTAAATTCTCTGATGGCTCATTTACCAGATTATAAAATTCATTCATCTCATATGTATTGGCAAACAATTTGTCAATTTTCTGATTAACAAGTTCATCTGGTTCGTAATGTAGGATTTTTTGCGATGCAGGGTTCATTGATTTCCAATAACCATCTAAATCCAATACAGCAATTATGTCATTTGATGACTCAACAATACGCCTTTGTGACCTTGTCATTCTTTCAGCTAAATTCAAAGCACTTTGTTTACGGTTAATAACATTCAAAATAAATGCAAATGCCAATCCGCTAAGTATCAAAGATATTATCAACGTTAAAGTTGGTGCAAATTTCTGGAATGAACCTCCGAAATCAGGAATTGTTGAAAACTCTACAATCAATTCTTTATCTGCAATTTTTAATTTCCTTGCTTCAAACAATTCAGGCTCATAACCCGTTTTTAACAAATCAGCATTCTTTGATTGGTAAATTAATTGCTTCTTACTGCCTTCTCCGACATTGAAACATTGAAACACAACACTTGTATCGGATTGATTACCTGTCCCTAAACTGATTTCAAAAAACTTATTTGAACCTATCTCCAGCATAACTGAACCGTCATAATACCTTATCCTCTCCTCTTCAGTCTTTGTCGGTGCACCCTTTTTGTAAATAGGCGAAATTAAAAAGAAACACAATGTATCTTTTCTAAAATTAAATACCGGTGTTGCTATTATTGTCTTTTCAACAATTGCTTTCTTTATTTCTTTAATAACTATTGGATTTG
>RCNQ01000048.1 GCA_003731675.1 Bacteroidetes/Chlorobi group bacterium ChocPot_Mid | reverse complement strand
AATCAAATATTGGTAATAATACAATAGAGTTATTGAAAGGTACTTATTTTTTTCTTGAGTTTTTAGGTAATTTAGTTCTGAAGCTATTTACTATACTATTTAAACCCAAAAAGATGAGATGGAAAGAGTTCCCTTTGCATTTTACCCAAACTGGTGTCAATGCTGTACCAATTACATTTCTTATTGTTTTTTTAATAGGGCTTATATCAGGGTATCAGGGTGCTTTGCAACTTTCTTTAGTTGGTGCAGATATTTTTATTGCTGATTTGATAGGAATATCTATCACAAGAGAGCTTGCACCTTTAATGACAGCCATAATTGTAGCAGGTAGGTCAGGTTCGGCATTTGCCGCAGAAATAGGTACAATGAAGGTTTCTGAAGAGATTGATGCTTTGCGTTCAATGGGTTTTGATGTCTTTTATTTTCTGATTTTACCCAGAGTATTAGCAGTTATGCTGGTTATGCCGATATTAGTTTTAATAACAGATGTATCAGGGATTCTTGGAGGATTAATAGCTGCTCTTTCAACACTTGATATTACTTTCGCAGGTTATGTTAATCAATTACACAGAGCATTAGACTTTGCAGATGTTTTTACGGGGGTAGGGAAGTCGGTTGTTTTTGGTTTTTTAATTGGAAATGTAGGATGCTTTATGGGGTTACAGGTTAAAGGTGGTGCAGAGAGTGTTGGAAAGTATACAACAACTTCAGTTGTTACGAGTATTTTTCTGATAATTTTGTTTGATGCGATTTTTACGTATATTTTTTCTACATTAGGGATTTGATTCTTATGACAGGAAAACCTATAATTGAAGTAAAAAATCTCTCTGTTGTTTATGGGGAACGGACTATATTAAAAGATATAAATCTTGAGGTATATCGTGGTGAGATATTTGTCATTGTAGGTGGGAGTGGCTGTGGTAAAAGTACTTTGCTGAGACAGATTATCGGGATAGAGAGACCTTCTGAGGGAACAATAATAATTAATGGTGAAGATTTAACGGCTTCAGAAGGGGATAAACGCAGGAAAATATTACAGAATTTTGGAGTTATGTTCCAATCCGGTGGTTTATTCGCTTCTATGGATATTGGAGATAATATTGGGTTAATGCTTGAATCGTACACTAAAGTTTGTAAGGAAAGAATTGATGATTTAATTGACTTGAATTTATCAGCAGTTGGTTTAAGAGGCTATGAGAATTATTATCCATCAGAGTTAAGTGGAGGAATGAAGAAAAGAGCCGCAATTGCTCGAGCAATGATTATGAATCCATCAATCATGTGTTTTGATGAACCAGCTTCCGGACTTGACCCAATAAATGCTGCATCACTTGATGAATTAATTAAGGATTTAAATCGTTCCTTAGGTACAACGATGTTAGTAGTTACTCATGATTTATCCAGTATTCTGAATATCTCTGACAGGATTATTATGCTTGATGCAGAATCAAAAGGGATTATTGCTCAAGGGACACCTGGTGTATTGAAGAATTATACTGATAATGAATATGTTTATAAATTTTTTAACAGGAAAACTTAATATTCTGAAATTTCTTAGAATAATAAAAAGGTGATAAAATGGCAAGAAGAAAAAAAATATCGAGTTCGTTTTTAATAGGAGCTTTTGTCCTGATTGGGATATTAATTCTCA
The DNA here is from genome assembly GCA_003731675.1 of Bacteroidetes/Chlorobi group bacterium ChocPot_Mid. Taxonomy (GTDB): domain Bacteria; phylum Bacteroidota; class Ignavibacteria; order Kapaibacteriales; family UBA2268; genus ChocPot-Mid. Next base: position 6,666 of record RCNQ01000048.1, on the reverse strand, counting down.
CTGGTACTGTGATATGGTTGGGGCAGACTCAATTTATGAAGCAGACAGCTAATTATGTTACTTATTTTGATGGTTCAATAGAAGGTCTTGAAAGAGGTTCAGCTGTTAAGTATTTGGGAGTGCCTATTGGTTCAGTTGAAAAAATAGGAGTTGCACCTGACGGTAAATTAGTAGAAGTTGTTATGCAGATAGACAGCAAGATTCAAATAGACAGAAAATTGAGGATTAAAGCTGAATTTGCCGGTTTAGCAGGTGGTAAATTTCTTCAGCTTAGTTATCCAACAAATCCTGAAGTTCTTGATGCATATCCAAAACTTGATTTTGAACCACCTTATACTTTAATTAAGTCTGCTCCATCAGGTATAGAAGAAATTGAAATAGCTATGAAAGAAGTAATGAATAATCTCAGGTTGCTGAAAGTAGATGAGATAACTGATGAGACAATTAAATTTTTGAAATCTGCTTCCTTATTTTTTAATAACAAAGAATTGTATTCAACTGTTACTCAGTTCAATGAATCCGCCCAGCATCTTAATAATATATTGCTCAAAGCAGATGAATCGAATTTCATTGCTAATCTTGAATCAACAAGCAATAAGTTACTTCAGACTTCCGAGCAGTTGATAGCTTTTGGTGAAAAATTAAATAAAGAAGTCGAGTCAATGATGTTGTCGCAAAAAGTTGACAAAGCTTTTATGCAATTTGACACGACAATCAATCATACAAGAAAAGTTGTTGATGTTCTTGGTTTCAGGGGAGAAGAAATGATATTTACTTTAAATGAAACATTACAGGAATTGCAGGCGACAAATAAGCAATTGAAGAAAACTTTAAAAGCTTTTACCGAAAATCCTGGTCACTTACTTTTTAATGAGCCACCAAAAGTTGAGAAATAAATGATATATTGAATAATTTATTTATTTTTTTTGAAGTTCGATAAGTAATTCCCAACCAACTTTGTTGCCACCAAGTAATATGGATGCAAATTTTGAGATTATTTGGAAGAGTTTATTAAATCTCTCAAGTCTGTCATAGTAAGATAAAACAGGATGAATATTAATAATCTCAACAGGTTGATTTTCAAGCATTTTAATGACTTCTTTTTTTGTAAAAGCTTTTGTGCCTTTACTTTCCATGTAGTTCCAAAGAATCCAGGAAATTGATTTCCAAGGTCTGAATTTCAGTAAAGCGTGTTTTATCCAAAAAAAGTAAGCCAGTAATGAATGTCTGTGATATATCATTACTTTAATTGTTCCGTTGGGTTTGCAGACTCTGACTATTTCGTGCAGAGCTTTTTGCGTATCAGGTGTATGATGAATGACTCCCCAACTATAAACTATGTCGAAGGTGTTGTCGGCAAAAGGTAAATGCTCTGAATCGGCAACTGCATATTGTTCGGCTTTCAGATTGTATAAATTCAGGCGATGCTTAACATGTTCAATTGCTTCCTCTGTGAGGTCAATACCATAGGCTATTGCTCCTGATCTTACCCATTGAAGGAAGTCTGTACCTGCACCAACCCCAACCTCTAAAACTTTCTTACCTTCGGATTCAGCGAATTTTGCAAATATGGGAATCTCAGGTTGCATTGAATATCTTAACTTTTCGAGGTCTTCGAAATATTCGAGAGTATATTTTTCTTTGTCAACAAGAAATGTTCCGCAGGCAGATTGATTCCAGAAGTTATGGACTTCATTTTTTAATATTTCATCGTTTTCAGAGGACATACTTCCAACTTATTTACTGAATTAAGCACCACGACCTAAGAAAACAACGCCAATAGTTCTTGCAAGGATATAAATATCAAGAAACATAGACCAGTTTCTTATATAATAAACATCTGTGTATAATCTTTCCTCAAAGCTGGAAGCATTCCTGTCAGTAACTTGCCAAAGTCCGCTAATACCAGGTAGTACGTTAAGGATGATTTCATCATGTCCGTTCATTTTGACTTTTTCCCAAGGCATATAAGCACGGGGACCAATCATAGACATTTCACCTTTGATTACATTTATAAATTGAGGGATTTCATCAAAACTGAATTTTCTGAGTATTTTGCCTACACGTGTCAATCTAGGGTCTTTTTTCAATTTATGATATATGTTGTATTCATTACGCAATTCATCATTTTGTGCTAAAACATCATGAAGTCTTTTTTCTGCGTCTATTCTCATAGTGCGGAATTTGATAATTTTAAATCTACTGTCATTTATGCCCATTCTTTCTTGACGGAAGAAAATCCCTCCTTTAGAATCAAGCCAGCTTAAGATTGATATTAAAACAGCAAATGGTAAAACTAAAATGCTAAGAGTTGATGCTAAAATGATATCGAATATTCTTTTTTTAATGAAAGATGATTTTTTTAGTAATCTTTGTTGGACTTCCAAACCGAGTATGCCACCTAAGTCTCTTGTTGATACCCAAAGACTTGATACTCCAAAAAGGTCAGGTATCACAGTTGTACTTGAGAAGTATTTTGAATAGTTCTGAATTATTTCTTTTTGACGTTTACGTGCTACTTTAGGCATAGCAATAATAGCATGGTCAATATTGAGCTTTTTGGATAAAGTAGGGATGGTATCCAGCCCTCCGACAACAGGAACCTGGAACATATATCCCCATTTGTCTGAGTCATCATCAATGGCAACAATTGGTTTAAGTCCGATAGACGGTTGCTGATTTAATGATTTGATCACTCTTTCACCGGCTTCACCAGCTCCGATTATCATTACAGGTACACCCCACCAGTTTTTTTTGCTGAAATATTTTTTTATAAATGACCTTCCAACCGGAACAAGAATTAATGCTAATAGCCAAGAAAGCAAGAAAACAAATCTTGAATAATCCCATGGACCTTTGAATAAAAAGCTTGCTGTGGCTAAAATAGCAAAAACTATTGTTGAACTGTAAGTAAGAATCCTAAGTTCTTCAATCGGGTCAATTCCAAATCCGGGATATAGTCCTTTAATGTAAAATGCAAAAGGGAAGAGACAGATTACAAAAGGTAATATTTGCAAATAAAGTCCCAAATCTATTTGATCATGCCATAAGGTTTCCCTAATGGTTAAAGCTATGATAACAGATGTTGCCAACATAACAATATCAGTAATCATAAGAATCATTCCTGCGGAAAATTTTTTGAAAAATATTTTATTTCCGGCAGTAAATTCTTTGTTTTGAGCTTGAACAAGCTCAGTCAGTTGTCTTAAATCTAATGTTTCCATTTTTTTATGCCCTCTACAAACAAATAATTAAGTCGTAGCAAAGCTTCATCGTCTCTTCCAATAACTGTTCAACAAATATTTTTGTTATTGCTAAAAATAAAGTTCCAAAAATAAGACAAAATCATCAATTTTCGTACCATTAATGTCTTACTTGGGTTATTTTTTCAATAACCTTTGTTTTAAAAAAACAAACTGTAGATATTGTGCATAAAAAAATATACTTGTAATGAAAATTACTAATTAGGTAGGTTATTTAGAGCATATTTTTTCCATTTATCCAACATAAATCAAATACAATACTACAAAAATAACATAAAAAAATTAAAATGCAAATAAATTTTTATATTGATTAAAAAAAGCGTTTTGCCTAAAACAAAACGCTTAATTAATAAAAATTCATATTAAATAATTATTTCCTTTTATGTCTGTTCTTACGCAATCTTTTTTTTCTTTTGTGCGTCGACATTTTATGTCTTTTTCTTTTTCTTCCGCAAGGCATTATATTGTTTCCTTATAAAAAAATTAAAAATAAAAAATGGTTTAAAACGATAATACAATAAATTATTCTGTTTCACCAAGCTGAGATTTCATGGTCTCGTTAACTTTAGCTAAAAAATCGGGTGACGGTTTGAAAACCGGGACATATCTTTTTGTTAAAGGAACAAGGTCGCCACTTTTAGGATTACGAGCCATACGTGGTTTACGGCTTTTTTGCTTGAAAACGCCAAATCCTCTTAATTCAATGCGTTTACCGTTTGCTATAGCATTTATGATGCTACCAAAAACACCGTCAACTACGGCTTTGGTTTCAATTTTTGTTAATCCGGTAGCTTTTGCGATTTCGTCAACTATATCTGCTTTTGTCATATTTAACCCAAAAATTTAATGAACAATATTTATTTTATTATTTTTTTACTCTTTAAGAATAACAAATTTACAAAACGAAAAGATAATAATCAAAATTATTTTGTAGTAAATTTATGAAAAATATAAAATTAATTAGACGTTTTTTTGAATTTTAGGCAATAATAAGCTAATTTAGTAGTTCTTTTTTAAATTTTTTCTAACATTATTATATAAATGGACTGGAAGATTGAACAAATAATTGAAGACAAACAAGTTCAGCAGGAACTTCGGGAAAAGGGGAAATTGCCCCGTCATGTTGCTATAATTATGGATGGTAATGGTCGTTGGGCTTTGGAAAAAGGTCTAACGCGTACTGAAGGTCATAAAGAAGGTATTGAAAGTGTCAGGGATATTGTTAAAGCTTCTTCTTTGATTGGAATTGAATGTCTGACACTTTATGCTTTTTCTATTGAGAATTGGAAACGTCCTGTTCATGAAGTTGGAATTTTAATGAAACTTCTTGAACATTATTTGAAATCAGAGTTAGATGAATTGCATGAGAATAATGTAAGGATAAAAGCTATTGGGAAATTGAATTCATTGCCGAAAGTAGTTCAGAAGTTATTGCACAAAGCAATGACATTGACTTCTAATAATACAGGACTAACTTTAACTTTAGCTTTAAGTTATGGGGGTAGATGGGATATTGTCAGAGCTGTTCAGTTAATTTCATTGGATGTGCGAAGAGGAAAGGTTTCGCCTGAAGATATTAGCGATGAGATGTTTAGTTCTTACTTAAGTACTAAAGATTTACCAGACCCTGATTATTTGATTCGGACAAGTGGAGAAATGAGATTGAGTAATTTTTTACTTTGGGAAATGGCATACGGTGAGATTTTCATTACTGATAATTACTGGCCTGAGTTCAGGAGGGATTTATTTTATCAGGCATTGGAAAGTTATATGACAAGAGAGAGAAGGTTCGGAAAGACTTCTCAGCAATTAAGTGATAATGAGAAAGGTAGCAAAGATTCATATCTACAAAGGGTTATAAATGTTGTTAAAAAAGGGAACAGGTAACAAAATAAATGCTGAATAAGAAAATAATATTGGTCTTTGTTTTACTTATGATTTTTTGTGGGGGATTGCTTTATTCTCAGCAGGAGCAAAAGTCTTATACTATTTTAAGTATTAATGTTGAAGGTAACTTAAGGACAGATAAAGGGACAATCATAGCTATTTCTGGTTTAAGGGAAGGTGAAAAACTGGTTTTGCCTGGTGATGGACAAAATAAATTACAAATGGCTATTAAAAATATATGGCAGAGAAAACAGTTTTCAGATGTTAAAATTGAAATTGAAAAGACGACTCCTTTGGGTATATTTTTGTTGATTAAAGTTCAGGAGTTTCCGAATCTTGCAGGAGTTAAGATTAATAATAATAAGGAAGTTACTGAATCTGAAATAAAAAAGGAAATTGGAAAAAACGAGGGAGATATTTTATCGAACTACGATGTTTATTTGGCTAAACAAAGACTTAAGAAATTATATAGGAAGGAAGGGCTTGTTTTTGCTAAGGTTAATACCGAAATTGAGAATAAAGATAGTAATTTTGCTGAGTTGAAAGTTGATGTAGATGAAGGTTTTGAGTATCATGTTGAGCAGATACTTTTTAAGGGTAATCAGGATTTTACAAATAAGGATTTGGAAAAGGCATTTGATGATACTCATACTAAAAAATGGTGGCAATTTTGGAGAAGTTCTAAGTTTAGTTTAGATGAGTATGAGAAAGATAAAGAAAAACTTTTAACTTTCTTTAAGAAAAAAGGTTATGTTGATGCAAGAATTATAAAGGATACTTTGATATATAGTGATGCTGATGATAAGGTACGAATTGAAATTGAAATATTTGAGGGAAAGAGATTATTTGTAAGGGATATCAAGTTTGAGGGGAATACTGTTTATCCTGATTATGAATTGCTAAGGAGACTTGATTTTGCTAAGGGTGACCCTTATGATTATGAGAAGTTTGATATGAATCTTAGGCAGAATATGGACCAGACTGATGTTGCTTCCTTGTATTCCGAGAACGGGTATATGATGATACAGTTGATACCAGAAGAAACGAGAGTAGCACCTGATTCAGTAGATATAAATATAAGGGTATATGAGAATCAAAGGTATAAAATAAGAAAAGTAGAGATTAAAGGGAATACGAAAACCAAAGATAAAGTTATAAGGCGGGAACTGTTTACCAGACCCGGCGAGTATTTTGACAGGACAGCTATTATTAGGAGCATAAGGGCTCTGGGTGTAATGCAGTACTTTAATCCTGAAGCATTGAAACCTGATGTTAAGTTGGTTGATGATAAAAATGTTGATTTGATATATTCAGTTGAAGAGAGGTCGTCCGACCAGATTAATGCTTCTATTGGGTTTATGGGGAGTTTCGGATTGACAGGAGCAATCGGACTTACTTTGAATAATTTTTCTTTAGTCAGACCATTCAGAGAAGGTGCCGGTCAGATATTGAATGTAAATGCTGAATTTGGACAAGCAAACAGATATCAACAGTATTCGATTGGTTTTACTGAGCC
>RCNQ01000324.1 GCA_003731675.1 Bacteroidetes/Chlorobi group bacterium ChocPot_Mid | reverse complement strand
TGCAATCTTTCAATTCTGACTCTCTTGAGCTGATTTCAGGTTTGATTTTACTGATATCATCTTTTTGTGCCTGAATTTGTTCGGTTAGACTTTTCTCTTTTGCTCGCAACTCCTTTAGCTCTTCTAATTGTTGAGGAGTAACCATTGGTCTGCAACTACTTGCAATAATCATTGTTCCAACAACTATTGACGGTAGTGCTAAATTAGAGATTAACTTCCTATAATTCATAATACCTCCACTTAATTAAATATTTATAAATAACTTTTATTTTCTCAAACCAAATCATACAAATTTTACAGCGTTATAAATTCAAATATATTACAAATATTTATGATATACAAATTTTAGATAAAATAATCAATAATTGATTATGTAACTGACTTATTGACTTCTTATACTTAAAAAATTCATAAATTTGTAATTCTTTAATCTGTAAAATAAGTAAAATTAAATAAAAAATAATGAAAAAAGAGTTTGAGAAAGCATATAATCCATTAATTGTTGAAGATAAATGGTATGAAATCTGGCAGAAAAACAATATTTACGCTTCACCATCAGAAAGGTTACATGAACCTTATAGTATTTTGATGCCTCCCCCAAATGTAACAGGGATTTTACATTTTGGTCATGTGTTGAATCATACTCTTCAGGATTTATATATTCGCTGGAAAAGGATGCTCGGCTATCAGGTTTGTTGGTTTCCGGGATATGACCATGCAGGAATTGCAACTCACGCTAAGGTGGAAGCAATGCTCAGAGAACAGGGCTTATCGAGATATGACATTGGGAGGGAGAAATTTTTAGAACATGCTTGGGAATGGAAAGAGAAATACGGCGGCATAATTATTCAACAATTAAAGAAGTTAGGGATTTCTTGTGATTGGAATCGTTTACTTTTCACCATGGATGAATCTGCATCTAATGCCGTTCAGCAGGTATTCATCAGATTGTTTGATGACGGTTTGATTTACAGGGGGAAGAGGATAATTAACTGGTCTCCTTTAAGCCAGACTGCCCTTTCAGATGAGGAAGTTGAATTTCGTGAAGTAAAGGAAAAGCTTTATACTCTTCGTTACAGATTTTCTGAAAATAATACAGAATACTTAAAAGTAGCGACTGTAAGACCAGAAACAATTTACGGTGATGTTGCAGTAGCGGTCAATCCAAATGATGAAAGATACAAGCAATTTATCGGGAAAAAAGTTATTGTACCTTATGTTGGGCGTGAAGTTGAAGTAATCACCGATGAATATGCAGACCCGCAATTTGGGACAGGTTGTGTGAAAATTACTCCTGCCCATGACCCAAATGATTTCGAAGTCGGATTACGACATAATTTACCACAAATAAATACGATGAATCCCGATGGGACATTGAATGAATTTGCAGGAGAGTTTTGTGGTATGGAGCGTTTCAAAGCACGCAAAGCCATTTTAAGAAAACTTGAGGAAAATGATTTAATAGAAAAGATTGAGGATTATACCCATAATGTCGGATTTTCATATCGTGGCGGGGAAGCTATCGAACCATATCTTTCTGACCAATGGTTTGTTAAAATGAAACCGTTAGCAGAAATTGCTTTGAAACCTGTTCAGGAAGGAAGAATACAGTTTCATCCTAATCATTGGGTAAAAACCTATGAGCATTGGATGAATAATATTCGTGATTGGTGTATATCACGACAATTGTGGTGGGGACACAGGATTCCGGTTTATTATACTGAAGATGGAAGGTTTACAGCCGCCACTTCTGAATCTGATGCAAGAAAGAAATTAGGTTTAGCTGAAGGCGTTAATTTACGGCAAGATGATGATGTTTTGGATACTTGGTTTTCGTCTTGGTTGTGGCCTCTTACAACAATGTATTGGCTCGCTGATGGGAAGACAGAGGAAACTCCCGATTTAAATACCTATTTGCCCACTGACCTGCTTGTTACTGCACCTGATATTATTTTCTTTTGGGTAGCAAGGATGATAATGGCAACAATGTATTTTAAAAATGAGATACCATTTAAAAATGTATATTTCACAAGTACAATTCGTGATGGCAAAGGCAGAAAATTATCAAAATCTCTTGGAAATTCTCCTGACCCCTTAAATATAATTGCAAAATATGGAACTGATGCTAACAGGTTTACAATAATCTATCTATCCCCGCTGGGACAGGATGTAAAAATGGATGTTGATGTAAAAGCTCAGGATATTCCATCAATGGAAATAGGGAGGAACTTTGCAAATAAAATCTGGAATGCAGGAAGATTTTTACTTATGAAACTGGAAGCCGAAGGATTGAACGACTGTTGCCCTGCAAACGAAAATAAAATGCTAAAAACAGATGAATTAACATTTTCAGATAAATGGATTTTATCCCGATTCAATTCAACTATCAGGAATATTCATTATGCATTGGATAATTATAAAGTAAATGATTATTCAAAATTGTTATATGATTTCATCTGGCGAGATTTTTGCGATTGGTATGTTGAAATCATTAAAGTACAGCTAAACAGAAGTGAGAGTCCTGCATTCAAACGTGCATTAATGAAGCACACTATTCATCTTTACGAACAAATTTTAAAGCTTCTTCACCCCATTATGCCTTTCATTACAGAAGAAATCTGGCATTTGCTCGACGATAGGACAGATAAAGAAAGTATAAGTCTGCAAAGAATTCCTGATGCTGATGAAAAATTAATTGACAATACACTTGAAGAAAAGTTTTTCAATTTACAATTACTTGTTGAGGAAATACGAAGGTTGCGAGCTTCCATTAATCTTTCACCACAGCAAAAAATACCTGTAATAATTTCGAGCAAAAACTATGAAGAAAAAGCTTTTATCAGCGAAGAAGCCGATATAATCGCCGCTATGGCGAACTGTTCCAGTGTAAAATCAGAATTGAATATAAGCAAACCCGCGAACTGTCTTACATCGGTTGTTCGTGAAACTGAGATTTTCCTGTTACTCGAAGGAACAATTGATATAGCTAAAGAAAAGGAGCGGCTAAACAAAGAAAAGGAAAGATTGCAAAATAATATAATCAGTACAGAAAAGAAACTAAGCAACGAAAAATTCGTCAGCAACGCATCACCCGAAATCGTTGAACGAGAACGCGAAAAGCTGGAAAGTATGAAAGAGTCGCTAAAAAAGGTAGTGGAGAATATGGAGAGTATTTGAAGAAAATAAGATTTATCGTAGATAAAAGATCGCCTTTTGTTAAAACTGTATGTACAAATTATAATTTAAACAACTTTTAATAATTAAAAAAGCCGTCCCGTGTGAAGAGACGGCTTTTTTTATTTTATTATCATGGCTCGAAAGTCAACTGCCCTAATAATTTGCCATCTATTCCCACTTTCCACAAGTATGCTTTATCGTCGCCATCCTTGTACATAGCTACCGCTAATACCGTTTCAGAGATAAATTCCGCGCAAGGTGATGCAACCATTGCATACATACAAAAGTCATGACGAAGGTTTATTATTTTATCGGGTGCCAATGTATCAGGCTTTTCCACTAGGAATTTTTCGACGTTAATTATCCAAATTTCATTAAATCTGCGATCTGCCCAGCTAGCACTTTGGGGAGATACTGTTAATGCGAGATATTTGCCGCTCGGTGAAAAGCTGCAATAATCCAAACCCATTTCCTCGTTAAAAACAAATTCATTGCCATTGATACCACAAACAGTTTTAGCATCAGCATTTCTTCCTATCTCAAAAAAATAATAGTTACCATTTTTACTTATTGCTCTTAACTTATCATTTTCAGAGGAAATAAATTCATCAGTTTGTGGTATATATAACTTTGCAATTGTATTAATGCCAGGTACATCAGCAGTCATTTGAATAAGATCATAACCAGGTTTCGATTCCGGTAACCATGAATAGATATAAAAACCTGGAGCACCTATTAAACCATAAATTGACGGGGTTACTCTTTTAAATTCCGAACCATCGAGAGAAACTATGTATAAGTTTTGTCCGTAATAGTATCGCTTTATACTGTCGTCAGGAAGGTCTGTAGATGTTACTGCATGAATCAAAACCCTGTTATTATCATAAGGGCACCAATAAAAATATCCTGCAGAGGTTAATTTCACATTATCTGGTAATTTACTTTGTAAATCTATGTACTCAACAACATTTGTTTTTAGATTTAATAAATACGCTTTACCATAACTACGAAATATAAGATTTTTCCCGTCATATGAAGTCCTTTGATAAGCATGATACGGTGAAGGAGCTTTCCATTCACCTGCCCAATTAAGTACGGGTGGTGGGCAGTATGGAACTTCTTTAATGGGTGGTGTTGTATGCTCACAGTCGGTTAATAGGAGCAATATAGTAACTACCACTATCAACCATGGGGTGAACCCCATGGTTGATAGTTTTTTCAAATATTTTTTATTTGATGTTTTCATTTTGCTTCCTTATTTTATCACTACAAATGATTTTGAAATTATTGTTCCATTAACAAATGCTCTGCAAAAGTAAATTCCTGAATTGCTAACCGGGGGGGGGGGTAATCATAATATACTGTATCTCCTCTCTCATCTAAAATAGTAGGCATCCACTCTTGCGAATAGCTAACAGTGGAAGTAATTATGGATATAATTAATCCAACAAGTGGTAAAACAAATTTTTTAATATCTTTTCCAGAAAAATTAATAATTTTGTTAATTACTATTAATTCATATTTAAATTTAAATAAATTTTCTGAAAATAAAAAAATATTATTACCAAAAAGAACACGACGTTATTGATTTGTTACAACATACTCAATAGTTAACAGTCTATTGATATTATTAATCTTTTAGTCTTTTAGTCACTCTTCATTGTTCACGAAAAAACGTTTAATGTTTCACTGTTCCACTTTTTCGCTCAAAAAAAACTTGATTTAATTAAAAAATGATTGTATTTTCGTATTTAGATTAAGTTCTAATTGCAGCATAAGTTAGCGGGAAATTATATTTTAAATCATTTTCCTGTATTTTTAAGTATTATTTTAATAGTTGACAATGTATCTGAGGGGGAAAAATGGGTACAAGGAAAGCATCTGATGATTCAGACGATGACGTTATTATCAAGCGTACTCGCAGAAGAAAATCTGAAAAGGATGTAAACAGTAAATCGGCGAAACAAAAAAATGATTCTTCAGATGATGATGTTGAATTGAAACTGAGCAAGCAAATCAGAATTATTGCTATTCTGCTTTTTGCTGTGGGTGTCATTTTGCTTCTTGCAATGATTTCTTATACTCCAAGAGACGAAATCTTCACTGAAATTTCTTTTGTGGAGTTTTTTAAACTTATGGCTGGCAATGATATCATTAAAGCAAAATATGAAGGAATTCAGAACTGGCTTGGCATTATCGGGACATTATCTTCGGATTTTTTCTATAATTATTTATTCGGATATATTACAATCTTAATACCATTTTATATGTTTCTTTGGTCGAAAGACCTTTTCGTGCATCTAACTATTTCAAAAGACCTCGCAAGAAGAACAATACTATTTATTATTTTTGGTTTTTTATTTGCTTCATTTATGGGAGTCCTCCAGCAAATAGATGCTTTTTCTAATATAGCCAGAGAATGGAGTGGAACAATAGGTATTTTTATATCAATGATTTTTATTGGTGTTGTTGGCAAGTTGGGGGCTATTCTGATAATTCTTGCAGTTGCGGCAGTTACTTTCATTTTTGGAACAAATGTAAATATTAATAAACTTCTACACTCATTTAGTTTAGGCAAAACAGCTCCTTTCAGAGCTTTGATAAGATTGAAAAACTGGGTTAGCTTAAAACTAAATATGGAAGTCAGACCTTTTGAAGATGATGAGGAAACAGCTAATCATATAAAAGAGTATCCTGATGATGATATTAGAATTAACAGAAAGTTTGAACCCATACTCGACGATGTTGAACCTGCTCATATAATAAAAAGGTCTATTAATATCCAAAAAAATATAAACCAATTCGAAGATATTGATGTTCAAGACGACAATACTACGATAATTCCTGATAACTTTGACAATGGCTTTGAATTGAACGGCAAAATTGAAGAAACAAAAATTCCCGATGATGATGTTATCAGCAAAATAATTCCTGAGAGTAACTATACGGAAGATGAAATTGATAATGTGGAATATCAACCTGAAGTTCAGACTCAAGATAATCCTTCTACCAAAAAACCTTTGACTGTAACAGTAAATGAGAAAATTGAAGAAATCGAAGAAGCACCGATTAATCTATTAGGGACTGATATTCATGATGAGGAAATTCAGTATTTATCACCAGGTTATGAACTTCTCAATCAAAAAGATGAGTTAGCCGATATAAACGACAGTGAATTAGAAGAAAATGCACGATTGCTAAGAGAAAAACTTGAAACCTTCAAAATTGAAATAGATAATCTAACTGTAACGCCGGGACCTGTTGTAACACAATATGAGTTTGTTCCTGCTCCAGGAATAAAAGTTAGCAGGATAGAAAGTCTGGCTGATGATATAGCTATGGCACTCAAGGCAAGAGGAATAAGAATTATAGCCCCAATTCCTGGCAAGGGAACTGTTGGGATTGAAATTCCAAACAGAAATCCTTCAATTGTAAGATTTTCAAGTATTGTCAAATCTGCAAGATTCCACCAATCAGAACATCGCTTGCCAATAGCATTAGGAAAAACTATAGGAGGTGACGTCTATTGTGCGGATTTGTCGAAAATGCCTCATCTTCTGATTGCAGGTTCTACTGGTTCCGGAAAAAGTGTAGGAATAAATACTGTATTGGCATCTTTGATTTATAAAAAACATCCGAGTGAACTGAAATTCGTAATTATTGACCCTAAAAAAGTTGAGCTAAACTTATATTCAAGTCTTCAATACCACTTTCTCGCAACATCACCGGATATTAATGATTTGATAATAACTTCGCCTGAGGATGCAGTAATCATACTAAAATCCCTTTGTGCTGAAATGGACAGGAGATACGATATTCTTGCTCAGGTCGGACAAAGGAACATACTTGATTACAATGCAAAGGTAAAATCAGGCAAATACAAGGATGACAAAGAATTTGTGCACCGTGCAATGCCCTATATCGTAGTGATTATAGACGAACTTGCAGATTTGATGATGACAGCCGCTAAGGAAGTTGAAGCACCTATCATAAGATTGGCTCAGCTTGCAAGAGCAGTGGGTATTCATCTTGTTGTTGCAACCCAAAGACCATCAGTTGATGTAATAACTGGAATAATCAAAGCCAATTTCCCTGCAAGAATTGCTTATTTGGTCGCATCAAAAATTGATTCAAGAACAATACTTGACCAATCCGGTGCTGAACAGTTGCTTGGAAATGGGGATTTACTTTTTCTTCCAGGTGGTTCACCAAAACCGATTCGTATCCAAAACTCTTTTATCAGTACAGATGAGGTTGAAGCTCTTTGTGAACATATCGGAAACCAAAAAGGGTATTCGAAACCATATTTGCTTCCGAGTTTGATTGAAAATGGCGGAGGAGCAGGTTCTATTTCCAAAGATGATAGAGACCCCTTATTTGCTGAAGCTGCCAGATTGGTTATCCGCTTGCAACAAGCTTCTGTATCAATCGTTCAGAGACGTTTGAAGGTAGGTTATGCCCGTGCAGGTAAAATCATAGATGAACTTGAAGATGCCGGAGTAGTGGGACCTTATGCTGGTAGTAAAGCAAGAGAAGTAATCTTGGAAAGTGAATCTGAATTAGAAGCAATTTTATAGCAACACATCAATTACAATTATTAATAACAGTAAAATTATTCTTGATTAATTATTATTTTAGTAATAACTAAAATATTAATTAGTGTTTATTAATTTTAATTAAGGATTATTTATGAAAAGCTTATGTATAATTTTTTGCTTAATTATTTTGAGTCTGCAGATTTCAAAAGCTGACCAAAGGAATTTTGTCTGGACTTATGAGTATATGATTATGGAGCCGGGTAAGGCAGAAATCGAACAATATACTACATTATCGAGTCTCAGCGGCAATGAGTTCAATGGAAAAACTTCTACTGAACTGAATTTCGAAGCTGAAATTGGGATGAACAAGCATTATGATTTTGCTGTTTATCAAAATTTCAAGCAGGGTACTGATGGGTTATTGAAGTATTCAGGTTTCAAATTGAGAACCAGAATATTAATTGGTGAGAAAAATCAATTTTGGATGGACCCTCTGATTTACCTGGAGTATAAGAGCAATCCTGATTTCTCAAAGCAAGTATTGGAACCAAAATTAATTTTGGAAAAGGACTTCGGAGATTTCAGAATATCAATTAACGCATATTTTGAAGCTGAGTTTACAGATGAAGAAACTGAATTTATACCAAAATATGCTGTTGGAGCAACATATAAATTTGGTGAACTATTTAATTTCGGTTTTGAAAGCAAAGGTGATAAAAATGGTTACTACGCAGGTCCGACACTTTCACACGGCAGTGAAAAACTATGGGTGGCTCTCGGTAGCTTGCATGCCTTAGGAAAAATCGTTGAAGGCGAACCGAAAATCCAATTAAGAATGATTTTGGGATTGCATTTATAAAATATTGATTTGTTTAATTGAGGAATCAGATTAAGTTCAAATCTGATTCCTCATTTTTTTTACTAAGTTGAAATCACTCAGCATTCAACGAATTTATCGAGTGCTTTGTAAAACAATTCTGAACCCAAATGAAAACCATTTGAAAAATCCTCCTTATTGGCATACATTTCAGCAAGATTTTTCCCGAATTGGATATGGTTATCTTCAGCTATATGTTCATCGAAGTAAATTAGGTCTTTTTCTGAAAACCCATAAAAATTCAGAAGACCTTGCTTCTTTGTTTGTGCCACTTCCGGTTGTTGTATTTCAAAGGAATGTAATGCTC
>RCNQ01000323.1 GCA_003731675.1 Bacteroidetes/Chlorobi group bacterium ChocPot_Mid | reverse complement strand
TTATCTTTTGCATAGAAATCATGTTTAATTTTCCCAGCTATTCTGCTCACATGATAGACACTGAAAACACCATTTAAAGTCAGGTTTCCGTAAGCACTTGAGCCTTGTCCGAAGGCATTTATTACATTGATTGGTTTATCTCCAAAGGAACCTCTGATACCTATGATGACAAGAAGAATAATGACTAATTGAGTTATTATTTCTTTTGCAATTTTTGTTTTTGTATTTTCAAAATTTCGATTTATTCTTTTGAACAAGAAGCGAAAATACCAAGTGAAAGTAATTATAAATGCTATAAGTACATACCAATATTGGTTGATAGCAAACGACCATACAAAATCAGCGTCATCTAAAGCGAGTAGAAGGTCGTCTCCTAAATGCCGCTTTACGACATCGAAATAAAATACATCTCCGACAAGTATTAACAACATAGCAATAAAAATAATGGTTACAATGACAGCCCAGATTTTGAGCCATAGCTTGCTTTTGACGGGCAAATTGAGCAAAAACAAAGGCAATCCTGCAAATGTTAATATTATAGATAAATCAAATCTCAGACCATCAATGAATGATGATAGAATTTGTATCGTTGTTAAATCCGAAAAATAGTCGCTATATAAAAAATATAATACTATTCTGAATAAAGTAAATACTGCCAAAAACAAAAGTAATTGACTTAAAGCAAATTTATTTCTGAATTCCAAATTTCAACCTTTTTAAAATAAATAAATTGCAAAAATATGGAGAAAAATTGACATGCTGAAAATAAAGATTTTCAAAACTTCATAGTCTTACAAATTAAAGACATAAAGGAAAATTACCTTTGTTTTAAAAATGAATGCCTATATTATAAACTAAGGAAATCTTTTCTGTCGTTTTAATATCTCCGAGGAATTTATAAGCTAATGCTGTACCTTCAACACCCAAAGACATGCTTATGATATTCTCAGGATTATATTCTAAACCGATAGCAGTTTTACCAACAGGACCAAATTTTGAATAGGCACCTGTTAGTTCACAATAAGGGCTAACTGCTCCATAAATCTCATTTCCGGTGTACCGATAACAAGCCCCAGCCCATACAAGATTAGGTTCATATTGATAGTTAAGACTTTCACCTGATTTGTTGAGTGAATACATTTGAAGAGATTCCTTGCCCACCACAATTCCAACTCTATTATTTTCATTGAACTTATACTTAATTCCTACTCCGATATTATTCATTATAGCCCATGGTTCAGGTTGAATTGTTCTTGAAGGTAAGAATGCCAAACCTGTCATCCCTTTAATTTCAACTTCAAGATTCATGTAATTGAAATCAGGCATGCTGAACGACGATAACTCTTCGTTATTGAATAATGTTGAATTTTGTGAATTATTTTTACAATAGTTCAAAGTTGAAAAATTACTCGAAATTTCGCCAGTGCTGAAAACCCTGCTATAATTAAATCCAACTTCTTGGTTTTCATTTACAAGTGTTAAAGAGTTATTTGAAGAATGTCTAATCTTCTTGCTTTCACTGGTTCTTACAACTGGAATTGCTGAAGCAGGAACACTGACCTTACTGTCTGCCATGGTGATATTTCCTTGATTGGAAACGTTTTGTATAATTCCATTATTATTTGAATTAATCCCTAAAAAGATTGCTATGGTAACCAAAGCTCCTGTTGCTGCAGAAATTACAGGAGTAGTAAGTTTCTTCAATCTTGATATAACACCCACTGGAGCCACTGTATTCAATGGCATTGGTGGATTAAACCCTGCTGAAACAAATAAATTGTTTGTCAGACTTGGTGGTGGAGCCAATACTACTTTATCGGCATTAAAACCTTTTATGATAGTAACAGCTTGCTGAAATTCCATTTGCAAGTCGCTATCCTTAGCTAAAGCTCCAAACAGAACATTTTGCTCAACACTGCTAATATCTCCATCCATAAACCGATATATCAAATCAGTATATGAATTTTCGTTATAAGTATTCATCTTTTCTGCAGCAAATAATTATACAAAACTAAATTTTAATTTCATTCTTCTCAAAATATGGCGCAAGCACTTGTCTTATAAACTGCTTACCCCTTGTTACCCTGTTCCTGACTGTTGACAGTGGTAATCCCAGAAAGTCTGCCATATCTTGGTATGACATATCATAATAAATTTGCAAAACAACAGCTTCTCTTTGTTCATCTGGTAACAAATCCAATGCTGAAATTATTATTTTAGAAATTTCAGTTCTTTCCAGTCTGTTATCCTCAATTCCAAAATCGAAATCCTCCAAAGAAAATATCTTTGTTTTTCTCTGCCTGTTCATATTCAGACATAAATTCCTTGCAATTCGCAATAAGAAAGCTTGTACATTTGTCATATCACGCTCTTGCTCAGTGGATTTCAAAAAACTTAAAAAAGTCTCCTGAAAAATATCTTCAGCAAGGTCTTCACTTCCGAGAATTCTTCTGCAATAAGCATATATACCACGTGAATATCTCGTATATAACTCTGCAAAAGCATCCTCCTTCTGCTTGGTATCTCCGTTTTTCACCAGCAGATAAAGTTGCTTGTCACTGTATTTAGACAAATCCTTCTTCATTCAATTGTTCTGTCAACAAAGAATATCTTTTTAGAACTTTGCAATTTTATTATAATATATTATAACATTTAAATCAATTTTGTTTCATATAATTATAATTTTTCTTAAAATTACAAAAAAATATTCAAATCTAATGCCAAAATATTAATTAATAATAATTTAACTCACCTATCGCTAAAAACTGAAATTTTACTAAATTTGTAATTCTATATTATATTTTAAGAAAGAAATTAGAAAAATTTGGTGCAAACATGAATAAATTGAAAATCATAATTTTTGTGTTATTATTTACTTTAGGATTTATTAGCACTTATGCTAATAAACCTGTTTACAAATCTTTTACTAAATCTCAATTATCAGAATTAGTTCCTTCATCTACACGATTGATTGAAAATCTCAGATACAAATGGCAGATTTCTTTGGACGGAGTTAACTGGGAAAAAACCTCACTCCCTTACTATATCCCCAAAAACACAGAAATTCAACTTAAAAGAAATCTTAAAATCGATAAATCATTACTTTTTAATAGTGTATGGCATCTTTATTTCCTGGGGATTGACGATGAAGTAGAAATTTACCTTAATTCCCAATTTGTTGGCAGATATTTCTGCAATATGGTACCGTTAATGATAAAAATTCCACCAAAGTTAATGGTAAGTCAATCAAGCACCTTGTTACTCAAAATATTTCCATCTAAATCAGCTTCACGTCAGATTAAGGAACAAAATCTTTATACGAAAAAAATCAATACTGGCAGTTTAAGGGAAATATTGCTTATTGCTACCCCACATGTATGGACAAGTGATTTAAAATATAAACTCAATTTCAGCAAAGATTTCACAAAAGCTTCTGTTAATGCAACTGTCAAAGTTTCATCAGGTATTATTGAACAGATTTTTAAAGATTATAAAAAAGATTCACTTTCTGCTCCTATTGTTAATCTGAAGTTAGAGGCAAACCTGATTAATAAAGAAAATGCTCAAATTGTAGCGAAAAGTCAAACTATTAATTTCGATATTCAAAGTGAAAGAACCATAAAAAAAGAACTTTCACTTTCAATCGAAAACCCTGAATTATGGACAATTTCAGATCCTAAATTGTATCAGCTTTCGGTAAGAATTTATAAAGCAGATTTACTAGTTGACGAATATAGCACAGATGTCGGTTTTCGGGAAATCAGGACTGGCTCACTCAATGGTTCTCCTGTCCTTGCATTAAATGATGTCCTTTTTGATTTCAAAGGAGTTGATTACATTGAAGACTACTACCATACAGGGCAATGCCTGTCAATGGAACGCATGGAAAAAGATATTAAAAATATGAAAATCCTTGGTGCTAATGTTGTCAGAATTAAATACTCATCACCAAATCCGTATTTCATCAAATTGTGCAACAAATATGGATTATTAGCAATGATTGAGTTGCCAGTTTACGATGTACCCAATTCAATTATTGGCTCTGATGAAATCAAAGTCCGAATGAAAAACCTCGCAGAAAAAACAGTCAATGCTTATGGAAATGACCCTTCAGTTTTTGCTTGGGGTATCTATGAGGGACTTAAAGAAAATACTCCTGAGCTTAACGATTTTGAAAATTATGTTATTCCTACATTTAAATATTACTCAAACAACCTTGTATATAAATCTGTCTTACTCAACTCTGACAGCATCAATACAGAAAAATACAATTTTGTCATCATTCGTAATATCGGGATTAAAAGAGATTATGCGAGTATCAAAAAAAATATTCTGAATATCAAAAACCAAATTACAAATATTCCAATAATACTGAATTATGGAATGATGGTTCAACCTGAAAATCACAATGGCTACTCAGACCCTTTATCAACAGAATCGCAAGCCAATTACTTGTTTAATCTTTTTTATTTGGCAAAATCTCAAAAACTTGCTGGTTCACTTGTCTGGTCTTACAATGATTACCTGCTTAATAACCCAATATTGTACCTAAACAATCAAAATAAGCTAATAAGTACATCAGGATTATTGGACAGATACAGGCAACAAAGACTTTCTTTCTCAACATTACAAACTTTATACAATCATGAAAAAGACCCATTATTTTATGCAGGCAGTTACTCTGATGAATCACCAATTTCCTTTATCATCTATGGTGTAATCATTATATTGGTCTTTTTACTACTAATCAACAGGTTTAAAAGATTCCGTGAATACCTCTTTCGTGCATTTTTCCGTCCATACAATTTTTATGCAGACATCAGAGACCAGAGAATAATATCCACCATCCAGACCTATATCCTTGGTCTGCTTGTTTCATTCTCGTTCGGAGTATTTATAGCTTCAATCCTATTCTATTTCAGATCTACTGAAGGAATGCAATTTATCCTTATGTTCCTTTTCCCCGGAATTGGCTTACAGGATTTTATTTATGAAATGATTTGGATACCACAACTATTCATTCCGTTTATTGCTATAATCTTCTTTAGCTTTATTTTCATTATTTCTGGCATCATAAGGTTATCTTCCATTTTCGTTAAAGCAAAAATTCTCTTTAACGACTCATATACAATTGCAATTTGGTCATCTGCACCGATTCTTATACTTATGGTTTTCGGAATGATTTTCACAAGAATTGCTTCGGTATATCCGTGGTTACTGTGGCTGATTTTACCGGTTTCTGCCGCTATAATTGTTTGGGTAAACTTAAGAATTTTCAGAGCAATTTCTGTCGTTTTCGACATAAGAGCTTTAAAATCATATTTTATTGGACTTTCAATTTTAATAATCTTTATTATCATTATCGTATCAATTTACGAATACCAATTAGGTGCTTTATCTTATTATCAATATTTATTAGATTTTTATTTATAATCAAAGGAGAAAATAATGGGAACAATTTATAAAACAGAATTTAAAAATTTAAAATTATTCAGAAGTGGCAAAGTCCGCGACGTTTACGAATTCGACGATTCACTTCTGATTGTCGCTACCGACAGAATTTCAGCATTTGACGTCATAATGAATGACCCAATACCCGGTAAAGGAGAAATTCTATCAAAAATTTCTGCTTTCTGGTTCTCAAAAACAAAATCAATAATCCCGAATCATTTTATTACCAACGACGTCAGCCAATATCCTAAAGAATGCCAGCCTTATGCTCAGGAATTAAAGGGTAGGTCAATGATGGTTAAGAAATGCAAACCATTAGCTATTGAATGTATCGTTCGTGGCTATATAACTGGTTCTGGATGGAAAGAATATCTTAAACAAGGAACAGTTACTGGTATCCCATTACCACAAGGTTTGGTAGAATTCCAAAAACTGCCAGAGCCGCTTTTCACGCCTTCTACAAAAGCTGAAGAAGGACATGACGAAAACATTTCCTTTGAGCAGGCATCTGAAATTGTCGGAAAAGAAATCGCTAAAAAAGTCAGTGATGTTTCAATTGCTCTTTATAAATTCGGTGCTGAATATCTTGAGCAAAACAATCTTATTCTTGCCGACACAAAGTTCGAATTTGGCTTGGATGAAGACAACAATCTGATTCTAATAGACGAAGCATTAACTCCGGATTCTTCCAGATTCTGGCAAAAAGATGTTTATAAACCAGGTAAATCTCCTGTTCAGTTCGACAAACA
>RCNQ01000322.1 GCA_003731675.1 Bacteroidetes/Chlorobi group bacterium ChocPot_Mid | reverse complement strand
TCTGATGAAATTAGTAATGGCTGGAAGAAACTGAAAACAAAAAATTGTAATATGATAGTTGTGAATTCAGTTAATAAGCCGAAAAGCGGTTTTGGGGGTGATTTCAATACAATAACTTTGTTGCTAAGGAATGGTGAGGCATTCGCATTTGAACCAATGAGTAAGAAAAGATGTGCGCAGGAAATATTGAAGAAAATATCTATGTGTTAGATGACAGGAATTTAGTTTTAATGATTAGTTTTTAGTATTCATTTGTTTGAGAACTTCATTTCTGAGAGCATCAATAATTGTTTTTTTGTAGCCATATTTTTCTGAAATGTCAAGAAATTTTAGAGTTTGAGAAAAATCCTTTTTATTGAAGGAGCAGATGGCTAAATAGTAGTTTAATCTGGCGTCTTCAGGAAATTTTTTGATAGAGATAAGAAATTGTTTCTCTGCTTCAGGGAATTGAGCAAGTGATAAATAGATTAATCCCATGTTGTTAACAGCACTTAAATTGGTAGTATCGAACTGATAAGCTTTTTTGTAATAGATAAGAGCTTTGTGTGGTTGTTGCGTATCGAAATACAAATCTCCGAGATAGTTAAATACAAGGGCACTTTTATAATTGGTTTTTGTTAAGCGTAGTAAATAGTTTTCAGCAGAAATTAAGTCATTTATCTCTAAACTAATAGTAGCGTTACTAAATAAATATCTTGGATTATTTTCGTATTTGTAAGCATTTTCATTCATTATCAGAGCAGGTAAGTAGTCTTTTTTATTCTGATAGAATTGGGAAAGTTCATCATAGAGCAAAGCTTTTGATTTATTAGTCCAATAAGGTGTTTCCACAATTTTTTGAATTCTTTGTATTGAAAGATTTTCAGATGAATTTACTCCTATCCAAGAGAAAGTATGAATGAGCGAAATGATTAACAGAGGTATAGTGTTGTATAATAATTTTTTCTGATTTTCTAATAAAGTGAGTATTATGAAAATAGTTGTGGGTATAGCTATCAATGAAAATAAATCCCAGTCACGTGCAAATCCAAGCACAGGATTGAAAAACAGGATAATAAAGAGATAACCAGATGCGACAATAAGGAGGAACTGATATTTATTTTGCTTGAGTGCATCTTTAAAATATTTCCAGATTAATGGAAGAGCTAAAAGAGCGGGCAGTATCAATAAAAATTCATTGAGAATATCCAGTAAATGCTCAGGACTAAGGATACCGTAAGCAAAATTGTTTGTAAAAACAGGGAGTAAATTTTTCGAACTTTTAATTATGATAAGATATTTCTCAATAATATTGCTATTTGTTATTAATCCGAGTAAAGTCAAAGTGACAATGATAATTATGAAGTTTAGAATAACAGAATTTAAGATGACTTTTTTACCATTTTCAAATTTATACATTTTTAAAATGATAAAAATTAATGCAGGAAGCAGGACAATAGAAGATGAATGACAGAGAATGGCTAACGTAAAATAAACAGACGGTAAAACATCGGGTATTTGCTTTTCAATGGTTTTTACGGAAGTCAGGATAAAGAGGAAAAGGAACATTGCCGCCAAAGAATAGCTTTCAACATATCCTGAGAAAAGTTGTGTTGTTCCAGCTGAAGCAAATAATAAAACCGCAAGAGCAATAAATTCAGGTTTGATATTCTTTTCTTTTAAATATTTCCAGAAGCTGACAAAGACAATGATTGCTGCAATTCGGCTTGTAATTGAATAAATATCACCAGCGCTGAGTTTAAAAACAGGATTTAGTATTTTGAAAAGTTCTGCATGCAGAAATGTATCGAGAGGTTCTGAAGCAGAGAAGAGAATTCCTAATTCTGCATTTCGTATTCGTAAATATCCGTCACCGAGGAAATGTGTAGCAGCGGTGAAGATTGAAAGAGCTATTAAAAGGATTATTAGCCATAAAGGTATATTTGTTTTGCTGGTTAGCTTGATAATATTAATAAAAATTTTTTCGAAATATTGTCTAATATTTGGTATCAAACTTAAAATTACAATAGCTGTAAATGAAATAATGATTATTGGATGAGCAAAAGAGTTTGAATCCACACCCCATAGATAAGGAGTGTATTGCCAGGAGACAATAATGTGAAGAATGAGATAAATTAAAATTAAAATATTCATTTATTTCTATAATATTTTTTAGAAAAAAATAAAATTAATAATTTTCTTTGAAATGAAGTGGGTTAATTTGATGTATGGATGTAAAACAGTTAAAAAAGTAGAGACAACTAAGTTCGTAGTTGACTGAAAAATTAATCGAATAGGAATCTTAATATTTTAATTGTAATTAATTTATTATTATTTAAAAGTGAAGTAAGAGAATATTTGTGTACAAGTCGTAGCCAGAAAATAAAAGGCAGTAAAGTAAAATCTACTAACTGCCATATTTTATTATTGCTCCTGAGGAGGGACTTGAACCCCCGACCCTCTGATTAACAGTCAGATGCTCTAACCAGCTGAGCTACTCAGGATTGTCTCTTTTAAAGAATACAAAATTATGAATATTCTTCGAAATATAAAAATTATTTTCTTAAAATATTTGTTTGTTTTGTTAGCATCGAGCTTGTTAAATAATTTTTTAAGCTATTGGAAATTCAATGATTATAGTTTTTCTTCGGCATTTTTAAGATGAAAGGCAAACCGATTAATGAAAGCAGAGCAGTCGAGATGTAAGTCATGTCTAAATCTATTGAATCGCCCAAAAATCCTATGAAAAGAGCTACTATTGAGCCAACACCGAAATTCAAAGCCATAAAAATGCTGTTTGCAGTTGCAGGGTATTCTTTTTCGTTTTCGAATACATAAGCCATGACTACAGGGCTGACAGCAAATACTAACAGACCTAAAATAATTAATATGGGGAATAACAGCCACCCTTTACTAAATACAAAAATCAGCATAAACACAGGAGCTAAAAGAGTGGTAATGAACAGCATATTGCGTCTTCCTATTTTGTCGGATAAAGAGCCGGAAAGGAAAGTTCCTGCGGCACCAGCTAATTCGATTACTGATAATGCAACACCAGCCAACCAAAGACTGGCACCCTTGTTTGTCATATAAATTGGAAGATAAGAGGTGAGAGCGAGAATCATAAAGGATTTTGAAAGCACTAAAGCTCCTGAAATAATAAATATCTCTTTTCTTAGTTTGATTACTTCCAGTAAAGTTGGGGGTTTATTATTGTTATTTGATTTAATTCTTACGGGTATATCTTTGATTTGGATGA
>RCNQ01000321.1 GCA_003731675.1 Bacteroidetes/Chlorobi group bacterium ChocPot_Mid | reverse complement strand
ACAACTATCATATTCCAATTTTTTGTTTTCAGTTTCTTCCAGCCATTACTAATTTCATCAGAACTCTCCAATGCAAACCCTATCAACTTCTGCCCTGGCTTTTTCATCAACCCCAAATTACGTAATATATCATCTGTTGTTTTTAATTCAAGTTTCAAAAAATCACCTGTATCCTCTTTCTTGATTTTTCCTTCTTGTTTTTGCATTGGTGTATAATCAGCAACTGCCGCTGATAAAATCGCAATGTCAGACCTTTCGAACTCCTTCATTACCTCCTTAAACATTTCTTCTGCAGATTCAACATTAATCCTCTTCACACCAGTCGGTGTATCCAAAGACACAGGACCGCTTATCAATGTTACTATTGCTCCTGCTTTTTGTGCCTCATCTGCTAAGGCAAATCCCATCTTTCCTGAAGAATAATTTCCAATAAACCTCACATCATCAATTTTCTCATGCGTTGGTCCAGCGGTTATCAATATTTTCCTGCCTTTTAGATTTTTCCCAATTTCTTCTAAAAATGCCATATCGTTTTGCATTTCTGCAAGGTCAATTTCGGCATTCAGTTTATCCTTTTGAACAGCTACTTCAAATGAATCCTGGTTTTCATCTATGCTTTGTCTGTGCTCAGATTTTTTTTTTAGTTCATCACTTGACTTGCTCAGGTTCTCAGGTTCCTTTGCTAAAACATCGTCAATGAATTTCATTATCACATCAATTTCAGGCATTCTGCCCAGACCCGAAAGACCACTGGAAAGCTCACCAGTATCTGGTGGAATAATATAAGCACCATATTGCTTCAACGTCTCAATGTTCTTTTGCGTTGCGGGATGTTCCCACATGCTTGAATCCATCGCAGGAGATACAATCAGCTTTTTGTCTGTAGGCAGAGCAAGTGCAAGGGTTGACAAAGCAGTGTCGCAAAGACCTGTTGCAATTCTTGCTATGGTTGTAGCTGTGCAGGGAGCAATAAGCATTAAGTCACACCAATGAGCTAATTGGATATGCCATGCACCTTTGTCCTGAAGCTCTTCGTCGAACATATCGCAAACTACAGTATTGCCCGAAAGATTCGACAATACTGTTTTCGTAACGAAATGCTTCGCCGATGGAGTCATCACGACATTCACCGAAGCCCCTGCTTTGATAAATTCACGCACGAGCAAAGGTGATTTGTATGCGGCTATAGAACCCGTTACACCCAGCAAAATTTTTAAGTTTTTTAATGTTTCCATAATTAGATTTTCTTTAGTAAATCAATTTTAATCACCGTTAAGCATTAACACTATTAATGTATTTGTGTAAAACACTGGAAATTAGGGTTTGGTATGGTAAACCTTCTTCTAATGCTTTTATTTGTAAAAGTTCCAAATCTCTCGAAGAGATTCTTATATTAATTCTCTTGTCCTTTTTTAAAGATGTAAGTGCATAATCCATATGTTTTCTTATTTCCCGTTCTTGATTTTTGACAGGTTGCCACTCACCTTTTTCAATAGATTCGAGTAATTCCACCTCTTCTTTATCTAACTTATTTTTCATATTGATACATACATATATTTATTGAAACAAATATAAAACAATGTCAGCTTTTTGACAACAAATATTTTTATCGATGTCAAAGATAGAATGAATTGAAAATGAATTATAAATTAATGTTTTTTTGCATTTTATTTTTGGATATTTTTGAAAAATATTATTAATTTGCAAATGTGATTCTTGGCATCATTAAAATTAAATTATTTTGTTAATCAATGGCACAATCGTTTCAGTTTTGATTTTGATTTCTAAATATAACCCTACCTTAAGAGAAAATATTTCCCATTATATATCTATGCCCTTTTCATCCACAATCTCATGGAGGAACTCAAATATTAAAAAACTCAAATAATAAAATAGGGCTGATGAATAAATTCGACCAGCCCCGTGCTAAACTCATCAGCCAATTTAGAATTTTGACTTGACCAAAAATTCTAAGCACGGCTAATTAGTAATGCAAAATTACGAAATTAGCTGGAAAAAGGACAACATAATTGCATTTAAAATGCGTTTTGGAAATTAAAGGTATTTTATTAATTAATGAATTTTGTTTTTTTGTTAAGGATGCTTTATGTTTTATAAAATTAGAATAATCTATTATTTAGTAATTGTTTTAATGTTATTTTTTTGCTATCAAATTCATGCCGATACAACAACAGAGGAATGTTATGATGAAGCAATTGAAGAATCTTGGGAATGTGATGAATGGTCACAAACAAATACCTCAGTTGTAGTAACAGCACATGGTGGTGATCCTTGTACTGTATATATAAACTATAGTTATAAAAAATGCATTGAGACTAGACTAGGATGCCCACCAATAATTCACTATTTTGTTAAAGTAAATTATTTTGATCGGGACTGGGAAGAATGTACAGATTTAACAGAATGGTTAATTCCTGGTTATGAAAATGAAGAATGGGGTGAGGTTGACGAAGCTCATCTACTTGTAACATGGAAGGAAATTCAAAATAAATTAGCCAATTTGAGGTATGAAATATTTTGGAATACACTTAATGAACAAGAAAAATTTGATTACCTTTGTGCTGGAGCTGACCCAAATTGCTCAATAAACCTCAATACCTGTAAAAACTTCTCGGTACATTTCACGAGTTCAAATTGTAAGGCTTTCTGTTATTGGTTTGAAATAGGTCCCTCTTCAATTAAATTAAGAGTCAAACCTACTGATTGCGCTTCTGAAGGTTGTTGCAAAACAACTTTTTATTATTGTACTTGTTTAGCCATGCCTGAGCCTTATGTATACTCGGAAGAAATAAATGAAGGGTCTTATGGCTATTGTACAGGTAATCCCCCGAGTTGTGAAGAAGGTCAATTTGTAACTGATTGTATAGCTATTTGTCCTTAATATGGAGGTACTATGAGTAAATTTATCTTAGCAATATTTAGCATTGTTTTTATAATTATTTTTCAATCAATTATAAAAAGCAACGATTATCAATTTATTAATAATCCCAAAGAAAATTATATAAATAATCAAAATGATTTGATCAATAAGTATAATTTTGATTTTAAAATACCAGCATTAAATTCGGATAAATATGTTTTAAAAAGAAATAATAATATTTTTTTAACATTAAACAAAGGTATTCTATGGTACTCATTAAATACTAAACTAAAAGATTGTAGGGACAAGGAAAAATCAATTGATTTACTGAGTAAAATTTTCGATGATAAAATAAATGATACCAAACTATGTGATAATTTAATTAATAACAAAGTGTGTTACTTATTCTATCCTAACCCAGCAAAAGATAGAATTATCATAACTCCTACAAATGAAAATTTTACAGAATATGGAATAAAAATTTATAATTTATCAGGACAGTTAATCTTAGTTAAAAACAATATTTTTGGAGAGTACAAAATTGATATTATCAATTTTCTCCCAGGAATTTATATTATTTATTTATTTAACACTAATGCTAATATTCTTTTTTGCGAATTAATTATTAAAGAATAAAATGTATATGCCCTGATTAACAACCTTAATCAGGGCTTAATTTAACATTTCTAAATGGAGGGTTATGAAAATATTTAGTTATTTCAATTTTACTATTATTCTTTTGTTAACTTGTTTTAATTTATCATTATCAGATCCTACTGTAAAATGGGAGAGGTTCTACAAACCCTTGAATTTGTATAATCTCTTTAGTCAAAAATTTTATTTTAATGATAGTAGTTATTTTTTATGCTATTTAGGTACAAAAATTGGAAGTCAGGAAACTATGATAACTAATCAAGGAGTCATTGTTGTAAATGTCCTTGGTGATATCAAATTACAATATGAACTTCTTGATTCACATAATA
>RCNQ01000320.1 GCA_003731675.1 Bacteroidetes/Chlorobi group bacterium ChocPot_Mid | reverse complement strand
CCACTTTCATCATACAAGTTAAATGTTATCTGAACATAAGAGAACTCTTCATCGGTATTGTTTTTTACTTTACCAACAATTTTGGAACTATATTCCCCCGAAATAACTTCCCAATCTAATAATTTTAGATCTTCTTGTTCAACTTCAGAAGATTGTTTTGTATCTTCTACTGCATCTTTACTTTCCGCAGATGATGAATTTTTTTCATCCTTTCCAGTACTCGCAATAATGATAATTATTACAACAACGGCTAATAGCCAAACCCACCATTTTTTTAAAATGGATTTCTTAACTTTTGTTGATTCATCTGACATAAAATCTCTTATTATAGTTATTTAATAATATACAACCCATTTATACAATAAAAAAGGGCATTTTCACTTTAATGCCCATCATTGAGGTATCGTCAAACACCCTTCGCTGTGCAAAAAGGAAAACGCCCCGATTCCTCGGAGCGTGCCTTCTTGCGTACAGCGAACTTTAAAAATTGACGATTTTCAATGATGAACGCAAATAAGTCCACGCTTACAAATATTTTAAAAAATTATTCTTCTTCTAAATAATCCTTTCTCGAATTAATAAAATTAATTTCTGTTTTCTCCATTTGATTTATAACTAACTTAAAATTAATAAATTCTTCAATATAAAAAAATATTTTTTTCTTTCACTACCTCACACTCACGGTCTTTACGTTCACAAACTCCCTGATGCCCCAATCAGAAAGTTCTCTGCCGTAACCCGATTGCTTTATGCCACCAAAAGGTAATCGCGAATCTGAACGGACAAAATCATTAACCTGAACAGTACCCGATTGAATTAGGTTTTTTGCGATGAATTCGCCTTTTTCAATGTCCTGCGTAAAGACTGCGGCTCCGAGACCATAGATGTGATTGTTTGCCAGCTCAATTGCTTCATCTTCTGTTTTGTAGGAGATGATGGAAGCGACAGGACCAAACGTTTCTTCGTCGAAACAGGGCATACCTGGTTTGACGTTTGTCAGAACTGAGACAGGATAAAAATATCCGAGACCACCGGGCAGTTCGCATCCAAGAACGGGGGTAGCTCCCAATTGAATGCTTTGCAATACCTGTGAGTGAAGACTTTCCTGCAAATCCTTTCGAGCCATCGGACCAACGGTAACACCTTCATCGAGCGGATTTCCCACTTTGAAATCAGACATTTTGCTGACAAGCATTTCAGTGAATTTGTCGTGTATGGATTCGTGAACAATAAATCTTTTAGCGGCAATGCATGATTGCCCTGAATTAATTAATCTGCCCATTGCACAAGCTGAAGTTGTTGCTTCAAGTTCTGCGTCAGGTAGAATTATATACGGGTCGCTACCACCGAGTTCCATAACTGTTTTTTTGATAACTCTGCCTGCAGTTTCGGCAACAAGAGCACCAGCATAATTGCTACCTGTGAGCGTAACGGCAGCGACTAAGGGATGTTCGATTATAAATTTGGTTTTTTCCTTAACTTCGTTGTGGCTTATGATGAGATTTGTGAAAACGTTTTCAGGAAATCCAGCTTCTTTGAAGACATTTTCAATCTCAACAGCACAACCTACGGTATTGCGTGAGTGCTTGAGGAGTCCTGCGTTACCAGCCATAATTGCAGGAGCGGCAAATCGGAAAACCTGCCAGAAAGGGAAGTTCCAAGGCATAACTGCAAGAACAATTCCAAGCGGATTGAACGCAACATAGCTTTTTGACATTTCGGTTTTATATTCGACATCCTTTAAAAACCTTTCAGCATTTTCTGCATAATAATCACAGCACACAGCACATTTTTCTACCTCGGAGATACCCTGAGCAAGAGGTTTGCCCATTTCGAGAGCCATTACCTTAGCATAGTGTTCTTTATTTTTTCTAAGCGTTTTTGCGGCATTTTCCATCAGTTCAGAGCGATAAGAAAAAGAAGTTTTCTTCCAGCTTAAAAAGCTATGATGAGTTTTTTTGATTTTCTCATCAATGGTTTCGAGGTTATAGCTTTCGTATGAACGAATCTTTTCTTCGGTTGCAGGGTTGATTGTCCAAAATTGCATAATTATTTCCTCTTTTAATTTTCAATTTTCATTAATACATCATCAATGATGATGTTGAAACTACTTTCTTTACATCCTCAAAAGAACTTAAAAAGTCGTCTTTTTTGTGAAAATCATTTATAATTATCCTTCAATATTATTAATTTATTCAAAAATAATTAAAATTTCAACTTTGAACAACAACAAAACTAGATTGGAACTTCAGAATTTTTAAAAAACAGTTAAATTAATTTTGCAAACTGAAAATATTTGTTTATTTTAGCAAATAGTAGTGTTTAATTATATAGTAATAATGTATAACGAGTTCTTCTCCTGAGGCTTTCAACCCAGTCAAGAATACGAATTCTTAACAAACGGAAAAATTAAATTTAATTTTCGTTTAAAAGTAATAGTTTTGTATTTTATTCATTATTTGCTCAAGGAGGATTTATGAAAAAGGCATTTCAATATTGTTTTAATTTTTTGTTTATAGCTGTTTTTATTGCAATTCTGATATTAAATGCAGGTTGTGATGGTCAAAACGATAGATTGCTAACAAAGAAAAAAGATATACACAAGGATATTTATGGTAATCCCACTCCAAATCAATATGATTATTTAGGTGATACACATAATGAGGGTTTACAATATGTTTTGGAAAAGCATGTCACGATATAGTTGTATCAGAAGACACTGTTTGTGCACTTGTTAACGGTAAGGGAAAAAAAGCAATGTTTGATAAAGTAAAATTATATGTGAAACAATATGCTCTAAGTATTGGGATATCAGAACTTGTAGTGAATGCACAGTTTGCAAAATTGGTGAATGTATATACAGATGCAGGTGTTTTTATCACTGAAAGTAGTTATAATCTTTTAAGTGACATTGCTTTAAAAAGTTCGGATATATTACTTGCTGCCTATAATAGAGGTTATGTTGATTCAATTAATTATTATATGCTTTATGATGTTGCTTATGCTGCAAGCAATAGTAATTTTCTTTTAGCAGATTCAATAATTTCATCTATTGACATAAATAGTTTGGATACAAATATTTATAGACCGACTTTGACAGCTATTGCTATTTACAATGCTTCACTGAAATTTACTCAAAATTTAGTTGAATCACCTTCATGTGGGTCAATTAATCCTATCATTATAAAAAAATGCAAATGTAAGAAACCAAAAATTCAAACCAATTGGAATGCTGAATATGGAATAGCAACTGGTATAGCAGATTGGCTTGGTGGTTTTGTTACTTGGGAGGGTGGTGGTATTGGAGCAATTCCTGCTTCTGGAACAGTTGGTATTATTTGGGGCGTTACTGCTGGATGGTTTGCCCCAGATACTGGTTGCTGTACTTGTGGATCAAGTTGCAATTGCAATAAATGATTTGTTTACAAATTATGATGGGTATGTAATGTTTCTCTTAGGTTATATTTGTAGTGGTATATTATTATACTTGTTTTTCAAAAAAATGTCCAGTGTAAATTTCAATAAAATTAAAAATAATATTGA
Organism: Bacteroidetes/Chlorobi group bacterium ChocPot_Mid; assembly: GCA_003731675.1. Taxonomy (GTDB): domain Bacteria; phylum Bacteroidota; class Ignavibacteria; order Kapaibacteriales; family UBA2268; genus ChocPot-Mid. The sequence goes on along the minus strand of RCNQ01000320.1, from coordinate 8,093 downwards.
ACACGTTATCCCTTATTATCGAAAACATTTTTATTTTAATAAAAATGATTTTAATGAAATTGATAAATCTTTAATATTATTAGGTTTTAATTCTATTGAAGATGTTGAAAAAAAGAATATGCTGATTTTTTTTAGAAGCAATTGGTTTGTAAATAAAGGTTATATTTATTCAATTACTCTTAATACTGAAAAAAATGAAATTGTTTTAAAAGCATATAAAAATGTTTTTGATTTACACTTTTTGTTAAATAAGTATTATTACAAAGATATAAAAATAATAGAAACATTGTTAAAAACCCTTTAAAAAATAAATTTGGAAATTCACAGTTTTCTCTTTATCCACATAGAGAAAGGTTAAATATTTTTCTTTTACTGGGATGTTGTAGCTAATTTCCATTCTTCGACTGACTGAGTAAAAATATTACTAATATAATAAATAACGGACTTAGGAAAATACACATAATTCGGTAAGGATGTGAAGAAAATACCATAAAATTGTGTAATTTTGTTATTTGTATTTTTGTTATTATTAATATTGAGAAATAAATGAGACAGTCCGAATATTTTATTCCGACATTGAAGGAAGAAGTTACCGATGCGGTTATTCCTTCGCATCAATTAATGTTAAGAGCAGGTTTGGTGAGGCAGGTCGGAGCAGGTATATTTTCGTTTTTACCCTTGGGTTATAAGGTTTTGAAAAATATAATTGAAATTTTAAGAGATGAAATGGACAACATTGGTGGTCAGGAATTTTTATTGCCTGCTTTAAATCCAATTGAAATATGGGAGCAAACCGGCAGAGTGGAAGCAATGGGTGATGTTTTGTTTCATATTAAGAATCGTGAAGGTTTGGTGCTTGCTCCAACACATGAGGAAATAATTACTTTTCACGCAAGACAACATGTTAAGTCATATAGAGATTTGCCTCAAATCTGGTATCAGATTCAAACAAAATTCAGAAACGAACCTCGTCCGAAGTCAGGAGTTTTGCGTGGAAGGCAATTCATAATGAAAGACGCTTACTCTTTGGATTCGTCGTTGGAAGGACTTGATGTGAGCTACAATAAGCATTATCAGGCATACCATGACATTTTCGACAGATGCAACCTGAATTATTTTGTTGTCGGAGCTTCAAGCGGGGCTATGGGTGGAAGACAATCTCAAGAATTTATGGTTGAATCTAATGCAGGTGAAGATATCTGTGCTTTGTGCGACGATTGCGGATACGCCGCTAATCTCGAAGTAGCAAGTTCAAATGTCAAACCTGTCGGAAGACTCGACAATAATGATGAAATCGAAATGTTCCCAACTCCGAATGCAAAGACAATCAATGATTTGATTGAACAATTCGGACTTCCTGAAGAACGTTGTGCAAAATCGGTTGTTTATATGGTAAACAATGAGCCGCTTCTTATTTTCATGCGGGGCAATGATGAATTGAATGAATCCAAACTTCAGGCAATAGTCGGTACAAACAATATCAGACCTGCTGTTTCGGAAGAATTGATTAAGTTTACAGGTGCAGACCACGGCTCGATTGGTCCCATAAATCTGAAGACAAAAATCAGAATAATTGCAGATAATTTGCTTAAAGGTGCAAACGGATTAGTAAGCGGAGCGAACAAAGATGGCTTCCATTATAAGAATATTGACTTTGAAAGAGATTGCAGAATTGACGAATGGTACGACCTGCGAACAATCCAAGAAGGTGAGCAATGCCCGAAATGTAACAGCAAGCTTCGTGTAGTAAAAGCCATTGAGTTGGGGCATATCTTTAAATTAGGAACAAAATACTCGGAAGCACTTGGTGCAACTTTCCTTAATTCCGAAGGTGTAGAGCAACCGATAATTATGGGAAGTTACGGTATCGGTGTCGAAAGAATACTTGCATGCTACATTGAGCAAAACCATGATGATAAGGGGATTATATGGGAATATCCGATAACTCCTTTTGATGTTCATTTGCTGGGTATCAACTTGCATAATTCAGACGAATTGAAAAAAGGTTGCGAAGAAATTTATGAGGAATTACTATATGCAGGATTTGATGTTCTCTTTGACGACAGAGATGTTTCCGCGGGAATAAAATTCAATGATGCGGACTTAATCGGATTACCCTTGCAGATAATAGTCGGAAAGAGAAATTATGATAATGGAAATGTTGAAATAAAAAATCGCAGGACTGGCGAAAGAGAAATTGTCCCGATTGATGGCATAGAAGAATATTTACTTAATTACGAGCCAAAATCCGATGAATAATGTAAAATTAGCGGATATGCATTTGCACACGGTTTACTCCGATGGCATATATTCACCTGAGGATATTTTTGCGAAGGCAAAGAATGCAGGTTTAGCCGCTATCAGCATTACAGACCATGACACAATTGATGAATGTGAAGAATGCTTTCAATTAAGTAAGAAATACGATATTGATTATATTACAGGGGTTGAATTTTCTTGCTTTGAAGATACAGTGGAATATCATATACTGGGATATAAATTGGATATAGACAATAAACCATTAAAAAAGCATTTGTCTGAATTTCGTCAATTCAGATATGCGCGTGCTGTATCAATCCTTTCTAAACTCGAAAAACTCAGAAAACCTGTAAAACTCAGCAAAGTACTCGAAATTGCAGGAAAAGCCCCTATAATAAGACCGCATATAGCAAAAGCACTCTTTGACGAAGGACACGTAAAAAGCGTCAAAGAAGCATTTCAAAAATATATTGGCGACTGGAAGCCGGCTTATGTACCAAAAAAGCCCTTTAGAGTTGAAGATGCAATCAAGCTCATAAACAATGCAGGTGGTGTTGCAAGTCTGGCACATCCCGGTCCTTTTTTGTCTCAGGAAGCATTGTACAATATGATTCAATCAGGACTTGATGGTATTGAGGTCATCCATCCTATTCACGATGAGTCATTGAGAAATTTTTATCATTCTGTAGCAAGTCAATATTGGTTACTTGTAACAGGTGGCTCAGATTACCACGGAAACAAGGAATATGATGAATTAAATTTTGGCAAACTCGTTGTACCTTACTCAATTTTTGAATCAATAAGATTCCACCTCGGATAAAATTACGATTAAAAAATCCCTTTCATTAAAAAAATATTTTTTTTCGTTGCAAAAAAAGCATATTATTATAGTTTATAATTTTGTAATTATCCAAAAAATAATTCAGATTATAAAATTTAATAATTGGTATTAGTATAAAACAGGTTGGAAATGAAAACTTTAAAACTTACAATATTTTTACTTCCTTTTATAGCTTTTGAGCTTTTCTCTCAGAGTTTACTCCCGGAGCCATCAGAAAAAAATGAAATAATTCAAAATGGCACTCAGAGAATCACTAAGCCTGAGATGCGATTTAAGCATTTTATGGAAATTCGTTCTTTTCCTGCTAATGACATCACTCAGGAAAAAAGAATCAATGCTATTAAAAGTGCAGAGAGCTTGTACATTAACGGAAATAAAAAAGCAATAACGCTTGCACAACAACCCGAATGGCGTCCAATTGGACCTTTCAATATTGGAGGCAGAGTAAAATCCGTTGCTATTCATCCAACAGTCCAAGGAACTGTTTATATTGGTGCGGCGGCTGGGGGAATTTGGAAAACAACTAATGGCGGAACAGACTGGATACCGATTTTCGATTACGAAAATGGTATCGGATTTGGTTCTTTGTGCATTGATGTCAATAACCCTGATGTTATCTATGCCGCAACAGGCGAAGCTGTGCTTAATTCTGCCGCTCCAATTTACCTGAGTGCAGGAGTTTACAAATCCACTGATGCAGGTAATTCATGGTTCCCAATAGGATTAACCAACGCTGGAGCTTTTTCGAAAATTTATGTGCATCCAAAAAACTCAAATAAAGTTGTAGCAGGGGCAGTCGGATACAACGGAGGTTTTTATTACTCAACTGATGCAGGAAATTCTTGGAATAAATCTGCTAATTTTGATAAGAATATAACTGATGTTTCAATAAATCCAAATAATGAAGATGAATATTTTGTAGGAGTTTTGGGAGAAGGAGTATATTATTCTTCTAATTCCGGTTTAAGCTGGGAGAAAAGAAGTTCCGGACTTCCCACAGCTAATAGAGTATCAGTACAAATGGCTCCGTCAAACCCTGATATACTTTACACACTTTTTGAAGAAGGAGGTTCGGGTGGAACAGGCAGTATTTTCAAATCAACTAATAAAGGATTATCATGGACAAGGTCATTTAAAGGTGGCGATGATTTTTTTAATGGGCAAGGGTGGTATGATAATTACATAATGGTGCATCCGACAAATCCCAATATAGTATTTGCAGGTGGTATAGATGTCTGGAGAACAACAAGCGGAGGGGAATCAACTGCGAGTTGGACGAATAAGACAAAGGGTTATTCTGGTGGTTCTGTTCACGTTGACCATCATTGCGGAGCTTTTAATCCACTTAATCCAAATGAAATTTATTTAGGTTGTGACGGTGGCATTTACAAGTCTAAAAATCTTGGAGATGATTTTATGGAACTTAATAATAGTTTGGATATAACACAGTTTTATTCTCTTGATATTGATAAAAATGTTGAGAACAGGACATTCGGGGGAACTCAGGACAATGGGACATTGGGGAATTATTCTCAACCGACGTATTGGGGAAGTATCTGGGGCGGAGACGGGTTCAGGACTGTGCTTGATTATGAGAACAGGAATCAGGTTTTTGGTGAAGTTTATTCCAGTGGTTCTGTTTATCCGTTTAGAAGGGATGTTAATACTGGTGATTATAGGTTGTTAACAGACGGGATTAGGTCAGATGATGTTTCAGGAATTTGGGACCCACCACTTGAAATACATCCATCATACAATTTTGCACTTTATCACGGCAGGAATGCACTGTATTTCTCCTTTTCAAACGGCAACAACTGGGAAGTAGCAATACCAAAACAAGAATATAAATTTTCAGCAATCGGTATTTCACCTTTAAATGAAAATCTGATATATGCAGGAGATATTGCAGGAAGATTATATGTAACAAAAAACCATTTCGAAACATACAAGAATGTTTCACCAAATGGTTTGGTTGCAAGAGCTATTACAGACATTGAATGTTCACGAAAAAATGCTATGACAGCAGTAGTCTGTGTTTCCGGTTATGGCACTGACCATGTTTTTAAGACTACAAATGCAGGTGATTCATGGTTTAGCATCAGTCATAAATTACCAGATGTAGCTTGCAACACACTAACAATTCATCCAGAAAATGAAGATATAATTTTTGTTGGGACTGATATAGGTGTATTTGCTACTTTTAATGGTGGTCAAAGCTGGCTCCCATTCGGAAGGAAGCTCCCGAAGACAATCATTACTGACATGAAAATACAGGGAAATACATTTACAGGAAGTTATATACTCAGAGTAGCAACTTTTGGAAGGTCAATGTGGGAAATTGACATACCGACAGACATTATAACCGAGTACGAAATAACATCACCAACAGGCGGAGAAGTCCTCACGGGTGGTTCTCAATACAATATGTCATGGTATGGATTTGAGTTACCTGTTAAACTGGAGATTACATGGGATAATGGTTTGAATTGGTTCACTGTTGTAGAGAGCTTGAACAGTGACAGCTTTGTTTTGAAAATGGCAAACAAGGAAACATATCTCAATAGAATAAGAGTAACATCACTGAGTAAACCCGAACAGGTAAGGATTTCAAACACTTTCTCGATAGTGCCTGTTCAAAAAGGTTCAATACTTGCAACATCAAGCTATCACTTTGTGCCTTATGGCATTGCCTGGGACGGTCAGGATTTACTTTACGCAACAAGCTTTTATGAGAATAAAATTTACAAAATAAATAAAAACACTTTAGCAGTTGAAGGTTCATTTATTGTTCCTGGTGACAGCTTGTTTACCGACCTGACAATTGACAGAACAAATGGGAAAATATATTTTCATAAGATGAACAGTTCGGGTGCAACGGGTACAGGAGGGTTAGTAATAATCACGGACATGCAAGGCAAAGAATTAAAAAGATACGTAACTCCAGCCAAAGAATACCCCATCGGATTAGAATTGGTTGACAATGACTTACTGATATGCGACAGGGACGGAACATCACGATATATTTACATCACAGAGCCTTCAAGCGGTAAAGTATGGAACAAGGTAGAAAATCCATTCAAGGAAAGATTAGGACCACGGGGGATTTGCTACGACGGGAGTCAATATCTGTATCAAGCGAGTACTGATTTCAATGGTGATGTATTCAATGCGGGGTTTATCGTGAAAATAGATAAAAGTAACTTATCGGCTGAATTTGACAGGATAAAGTTGATGAATAAGAATAATGCAATCAATTGCAGGGGCATTGAGTATGACCCGGCAGACAGGAATATTTGGATAACTGACTTCGGTGGTAACATATACAAGATTGCAGGGTTTGAAACTATTTTGGATGCTGGTGAAATAAATCATTATAACACATTTTTTGAGACTGATATATATCCAAATCCAATGAGTGATTACACAACAATCAGCTTAAACAATATTTCAGATTTGGAGGATATTGAAGTCAATATTATAAATACCTTGGGAGAAAAAGCCAAGCATTTTTATAAGAGATTTGATAAAGGACAGAATTCGGGTTTTATTCAAATAGAAGGAAAAGACTTAAATTCAGGAGTTTACTATTTGGTATTCCAAAGTCAAGGCAGAATTTTACAGAGCAAACAGCTGGTAATTATGAAATAACGACATAGAAGTAAGCAATTAGCAGTTAGATGTTAGCTTAAAGCTTAAAGCAAAAAGCTTAAAGCGGACAGCAAAGGAGAAATTATTAAAGTCATTTGTAAAATGCCCTTCCTCACGTTATAATTACAACATTGAGATTACATTAATATTTTATGATTTGTTATATGATAAGAACTCACTTATTTTTTAATACTTTATATAGTGAAAAAGTGAAATTGTCTGATAATAAATTAAGTAAATAGATTTTTAATAGTTTTGGAATGCTATATGGAAAAACATGAAATTCAGGAGACTGATTTGTTGGTTGTCGGAGCCGGTATTGCAGGAATATCTTCAGCACTGGAAGCGGCAGAAACAGGTTACTCTGTGGTTTTATTGGAAAAAAGGCCTTATATTGGCGGAAGAGTAGCTCAACTGAATCAGTATTTCCCCAAAATGTGTCCGCCGACCTGCGGGTTGGAAATTAATACAAGAAGATTGAAGGATAATCCTTTGATTAAGCTTTATACTTTGGCAGAAGTGGTTTCGCTGGAAGGTAAAGCAGGGGATTATACAGCAAAAATCAAGTTAAAACCTCGTTATATCAAAGACGACTGCACTGATGAACAACTTGAGATTGCATCGCAGAATTGTCCTGTGGAGATTCCCGATGAATTTAATTATGGACTGAATAAGGTCAAGGCTTTGCATTTGCCTTCGAATAATATTTATCCGATGAAGTATGTTTTCGGTAAAGATGGTCTTACGGCTGAGCAGATTAAACAAGTGGAATCAGCTTGTGGTGAGTGCCTTGATTTGAATCAGCACGAGGAGACTATTGAAATTAAAGCAAAGGCGGTAATTTATGCAACTGGCTGGAAGCCCTATGATGCAAAGAATCTTGATATTCTGGGATACAAGGACTATCCGAACGTGATTACCAATGTTGAGATGGAGCGACTTGCTTCTCCAAGCGGACCGACAGCAGGAGTAATTAAAATTCCGGGAATGAAAAATGAAATTAAAAGGGTTGCTTTTGTTCAATGTGCAGGTTCAAGAGATGAGACGCATTTGGAGTATTGTTCTTCAATATGTTGTCTTGCTTCGATGAAGCACGCAAGGTTTGTCAGGGAGGAATTTCCGAATGCAGAGATTTATTTCTTCTATATTGATATCCGCTCCCCTGGAGCTTTCGAAGATTTTTACAATGAAACTAAAAAAGACTCAAAAATACATTGGCACAGAGGTAAAGTAGCCAAAGTTTTCAAGGAAATAAATACTGAGGAATTAATAGTTGAGGCAGAAGATACTTTGACAGGAAAGTTGAAGCAGACAAAAGTTGATTTGGTTGTTTTGGCAACGGGAA
>RCNQ01000047.1 GCA_003731675.1 Bacteroidetes/Chlorobi group bacterium ChocPot_Mid | reverse complement strand
CTCCAGCACTTGAAATAATTGCAATTTTTATTGTGTCAGGTTGAATATCTTTATAATAATTTAATTTTAAATCGAACATTTTATATTCGTTACAATTACTTAATATTTCTGAAGCTTCAGCTATTGTATCTTTTTTGTTTAATTGTTTATTATATTTTGTCAGTCCTATGTAAACAGAAGCTGAATCATTGTCAATACCGAAGTATTTATAAAACCCACGAAAATCAGCTACTCTTTCAAAAAATGGCTGACCTTCGTTTACGAAATTTGCTTTATCGCTATACTTGACAGGGTCAAATTCACCACTTAATAACATCCCGGTTATTATGAATGAACCGAAGAGTTTGGTTTCAAGTCGAGCGGCATATTTTCCCTGATATGATTCAGTTGTGCGTTCGGTAGTTACGGGACCACCCAACAAGCGAAGACGGTTCAGAGAAGTCCAAAATCCACCCAAGGGTTCTTCATACATTAGCTCATCTTTGTCATTATACTTCTTAGTCCATTCCTCAAAATCAAAATTTGGTTTCGGAACATTTAAAGTATCCTCTGGCTTTTTTATTTTCTCTGTCGGGCTATCAGTACAAGAATAAATCAATGCTGATGTGAGTATCAGAATTATGAGTAATGTCTTATCAAAAACATAAAATTTGATATTATTAAAATAGTATTGAAATTTTCTCAAATTATCTACCTCCTGAGTATAATCTGATAATTTTTCCTCCAGGCATTTCCATCGAAAGCTCGTCAATATAAAGGACTGAGCCAACCCTCGTATTTGCAGGGTCAGTGAAGTACCTTCCCTGTGTGCTCGAAATACAGGCAATCCTGATTGAATCAGGTTCAACATCCGGGAAATAATATTTTAAAGCTATATCGAACTTAGTGTAAGTATTTGTATTACCTAATACTTGCCATACCTCAGCTATTGTATCAGTCTTTTTCAGTTGAGTATTCCATTTAGTCATAGCAAAGAAAACAGAGCCAGAATCATTATCCACACCTTGATACTTGTAATAGCCCATTAACCTAATTGGCTTACCTTTGAATGGTTGTCCTGTATTAATGTAGTTTGGTTTATCAGGATATTTATCAGGGTTGAATTCACCTGCCAAAATCATACCTGTGATAATCAAAGTACCAAACTGTTTTGTTTCCATTCTTGCGGCGTATTGTCCTGCATAAGAATCGGTTGATTTTTCAGTAGTTACCGGACCGCCTAAGAGTCTTAGTCTGTTTGTTGTAGTCCAGAAGCCACCTTTGGGTTCTTCATACATTAATTCCTTTTTATCGTTAAAAGTGCCTGTCCATTCCTCAAAATCAAAATTCGGTTCGGGGACAAAAACTGAGTCATTCGGTTTGGGTTTTGATGGTGTGTCATCACATGCACCTAAAACCAAAGCAATAACCATCAGACACGATATTATCAATATATTTTTTCTCATAATATCTCAATTTCATTTATGTAATGATACAAAATTACAATAAATAATTATCAAAAGTTTTCACTTTAACAATTTAACTATTCATAGAAAGTAAAAAGTCACGATTACTTCTTGTACCTTTAAGTCTGTTAAGGAAAAATTCCATAGCATCGGGAGGATTCATCTCGTTCAATACTTTACGCAAAATCCAAATCCTATATAGTTCTTCTTGAGCGAGCAAGAGGTCTTCTCTTCTTGTGCTGGATTTATTAACTTCTATTGCAGGATATATTCTTCTGTCAGCTATCTTTCTGTCAAGGACAAGTTCCATATTGCCAGTACCTTTAAATTCTTCAAAGATTACATCATCCATACGAGAACCTGTTTCAATCAAGGCAGTTGCTATTATCGTCAATGAACCGCCTTCTTCAATATTTCTTGCGGCTCCGAAAAATCTCTTGGGTTTGTGTAAAGCATTTGCATCTACACCACCGGAAAGTATTTTGCCGGAATGAGGTATAACGGTATTGTGAGCCCTTGCAAGTCTTGTAATCGAATCAAGTAAAACCACAACATCCATTTTCGCTTCAACCAATCTTTTTGAACGCTCTAAAACCATTTCTGCTACTTGAACATGTCTTTCAGGTGGCTCATCAAATGTTGAAGCAATTACTTCAGCATCCACAGACCTCTCAAAATCAGTAACCTCCTCAGGTCTTTCATCAATTAATAAAACAATCAATTTTATTTCAGGGTGATTCTTGGTTATGCTATTGGCTATCTGCTGTAACAAAATAGTCTTACCTGCTTTTGGGGGTGATACAATCAATCCTCTTTGTCCCTTACCGATTGGGCATAATAAATCGAGCACTCTGGTCGAGTAAATACTTGGTGCAGTTTCTAAAACGATTCTTTTGTTCGGGAATAGAGGTGTAAGATTGTCGAACATAGTTCTTTCCCTTATGTGCTCAGGAGAAAGATAATTAACCTTTTCAACTTTCAGAAGAGCATAAAACCTTTCTCCATCCTTTGGGGGTCTGACATGCCCCTCAATTGAATCGCCTGTTCTCAGCATAAACTTCTTAATCTGAGAAGGTGACACATAAATATCATCAGGTGAAGACAAATAGTTATAGCTCGGTGACCTCAAAAATCCATAACCATCAGGCATAACTTCTAAAACACCTGAACTTGTTAATTGACCTTCTATTTTATCAGGTGAACTGATTGCATGTGGTGTTTGAGACTCAACAATCTTTAAAATTAATTCCTGCTTCCTGAAATTTGCAAAATTATTTATTCCCAAATCCTTTGCCAATGAAGTAAGTTCGGCAATTTTTTTGGACTTAAGTTCATTGATATCAATTTTTCTGACTTCTCCGGGTTTTCCTTCAAATTTAGGTTTTTCTGGTTGTCTTTGTTGCTGTACATCTTTGACTTCTTCGCTTTTGACTTCTTCTGTAGTTACTTCAACAGTTGTCGTGACTACTTCATCTGTTTTTTTTGTTTCAACAGTTTCTTCAGCTACAGCTATCGCATCAGCGACTGATGTTGTTTCATTTGCTAATACTTGCTCATTTACTTCTTCCTGAGCTTCTTTAACTTTACGTTTTCTTCCCATTTTTGTATTTTGTTAATTAATAAAAAATTATTTTTTTTCGTAGTATTTCATGTAAAACCGAATATCTTACGGTTTCTTTTTGGTATCTTTTTTCGAGAAGTATCTTTAAAATAAATTATTTAGTTTTGGACCCCCATAAAATAAAACACTAATGTAAATACATTTTAACTCACTATAATGAAATTTGTATCAAAAATGATACTGTCCAGTTAATCTAACTGTCAGACTGCCAAAGAAATAAAATCTTTTCTGCAAGATTTTCAAAAGATGAGCTAAACTCGAATTCAAAATTAACATTTATTTATATTTCCTGCAAATATTTTATTTTGCAGACTTGGTAGATGTTATTAAATCTAAAATATTAATGACCTCAATGCTTAATACCCCCAAGTTTATAAGTCAATCCAGGTAAATCCTTAATTAAAAATCCAGAAGCATATTTTGGAACGGATTTCAATCTATTTAAATCTATGTCCTTTCTCAGACCCATTTCCTGAAACATAGTAACAACATCTTCAGTTGCCACATTACCTGCCGCTACTTTTGTGAAAGGGCATCCGCCCAAACCTCCGAATGCAGTTTCAAATATTTTTACTCCGGATTTGTAAGCAGCATAAACATTTGCCATTCCCATTCCGAATGTATTGTGGAAATGACAAGCTGTTACTATATTATTATCAAGACTATGAATTTGCTCAAACATCCTCTCTACTTTAAGTGGATTGGCATATCCTGCTGTATCAGCCAGACTGATAGTGTTTATCCCAGCATTCAGATATTCTTTAATGATTGCAAATACTTTTTCCTCATCAATATCACCTTCGAAACCACAACCAAAAGCTGATTGCACAGATGCCTGAACTTTTTTCCCTGCTGTCAGTGCATCTTTTGCCATTTTGATGATTATTTCCT
>RCNQ01000319.1 GCA_003731675.1 Bacteroidetes/Chlorobi group bacterium ChocPot_Mid | reverse complement strand
TATGGAGCCCATCATAGCTCAAAGCATGTTTGAATCAATCGAGATGCTTAAAAATGGAATGGCAACTCTAAAATACAAATGTATTGACGGTATAACTGCAAATGAAGATGTATGCCGCCGTCACGTTGAAAATAGTATCGGTATCGTAACAGCTCTAAATCCAATACTTGGTTATGAAATCACAAGCTCACTCGCTAAAGAAGCACTGGAAAGCAACAAAAGTGTGGTCGAACTCGCTCTCGAAAGAAAACTCATGACGAAAGAACAACTCGATGATGTTCTTTCACCTGAAAAAATGATTCACCCACATAGAATTAGAAAAATCGAATAGACAAAGCAAAAATGATAAAATAATTCAAAGATGAATTGAACAAAGTTATATTGGTATTAAATTTTCTTTTCAGTGTCTTGAAAGATTTAATTTTGCCTCAATATTTTAGCAAAACGCCTGAAAACTGACAACATTTCCTCCAGTTCTTCTCTGCTGAACTGCGATTCCTTAACCTGATTGTCAATTTTTACAGCTTCAGTTGTTATAGCTTTTTGTGGTAATCCAACTTTTGCCTGATTGCCTGCAAATAACCCTTCATCAAGTTCCTCCATACTTAATTCACTTAGCTTTTCCTTTGCACTCTTGATAAGCATATTTTCCTGGCGTAAAAGCTTTTTTATTTTCATCAATAAAAAAAGGTCTTTTTCTGAGTAAATCCTGTTGCCACCACGATTCTTTTTTGGTTTTAGCTGTGGAAACTCCTTTTCCCAATAACGCAGTATATGTTGTTCTTCGTCAATAAGTTGACAAACCTCACTTATGGAATAGTATAGCTTTCGCATAAAGATTATTGAATGATTTAACAATAATATTTTCATAAATTTACGAATAAGATTTCATAAAACCTAAAATCTGTCCTTTTTCATAATAAATTTTTTATTTTATTATTCAGAATTAATTAATTATATTTGTAAGCTATAATATTTACAACAATTAAAAAAGGTGAACTGTGAGCAGCTATATCGTAAATCCAGTAAAGATTAGAATGCAAGAATCAGAAAAAGGATTGATATACAAATCAATCGTTGCTCTTGGATTCCGTTCAAGACAAATCAACGACGATATCCGCAACGAAATTCATTTGCGTATGGCTGATGTTATTGACACCAGCGACACAAACGAAGGTACTAACTTTGACCAAATTGCTATTAGCAGGGAATTTGACAAAATGCCAAAACCCACCTTTATTGCTATGAAAGAGATTTCTGACGGCAGACTTCGCTATGAACTACCTGAAGTTGAAACTAAAACTATTGATGATGACTTATAAAATTCATCATACCTAAAATTGAAAAGCGTTCTGCATTTTTGCAAGACGCTTTTTTTTACTTTCTTTCACAAATTCAAAACTATTTAGTGCTTAAAATAACTGAAAATAAAAATTCAGTAATTTAAACTTATTTATCAATTATTCAGTCTAATAGCATATTATTTTATATTTGGAACAGGAAAATGAAATTATATTTTTTGATTTTAGCATTTTTATTGACTTTAAATTCGGTTTTCGCAGAAACATTTTCGGTATCAGGCACAGTACTGGACTCAACTACAAAACAAGGACTACAAGGAGTTTCTGTATCCTTATCTCATCTTATGAAAGACATCAAAACAGGAGGTTTGACTAACAATAAAGGATATTTTATCATTGAAAACCTCGAAAGAGGCAAATACAATCTTAAATGCACATTCATCGGACGAAAATCTTTCGATACTGTGATTTTTTTGAGGTCTGCTAATGTCAAACTCGGCAACATATATCTTGCTGAAGAAGGAACGGTAACGGGTGAAGTCGAAGTTGTCGCTCCGATGCCAGCTGTTGAACTCAAAGGCGATACTACACAATTCAATGCCGGTGCCTACAAAACAAATCCCGACGCAACAGCAGAAGACTTAGTCCAAAAAATGCCAGGCGTCGTATTGCAAGATAACAAAATCCAAGCTCAAGGTGAAAACGTAAAAAAAGTTCTGATGGACGGCAAACCATTTTTTGGTGATGACCCTACTGCCGCTCTGAAAAATCTCCCTGCAGACGTTGTCGAAAAAGTCCAAGTTTACGACGAAAAAAGCGAACAATCACAATTCACTGGCTTTGACGATGGTAACACCTCAAAAACATTAAACATCATAACCCGCTCAAATATGAGAACAGGACAATTCGGTAAAATCTATGCCGGCTATGGCAATAACGACTATTATCAGGCAGGAACGAACTTCAATATTTTCGGTGAGGACAGCAGAACCTCAATCTTAGCCCAATCCAACAACGTCAATCAACAAAACTTCGCCATTGAAGATATATTGGGTGCTGTAACGTCAATTGGTTCTATACGTTCTCCATTCTTTGGTGCAGGTATGAGACCTCCCGGAGGAGGACAAGGATTCAGACGTAGCGCCGGTGCAGGTCCTGGCTTTTTCGGTAGCAGTGGAATTAGTGATTTTCTCGTTGGCAATCAATCAGGTATCACATCAACCAACGCTTTCGGTATCAATTATACCGACAATTGGAGCAAATCAATCAAGGTTACTGGTAGTTATTTCTTCAATTGGGGTGATAATAATTCTCTAAATGAAACATACAGAGAATATGTGTCCTCTGATAATGCAGGACAAATCTACAATGAAAACTCCGAATCTAACAGCACAAACATTAATCACAGATTTAACTTCCGATTTGATTGGGATATTGATTCCTCTAACTCAATTCTTATGCAACCAAGATTAAGCGTCCAGCAAAATGATGGAAATTCCTTGACTAATGCTAAAACAAGTTTGTTAGAAAATTCACTCAATACTTCAGAAAATGATTTTAAATCCAATCTTTTAGGATATAATTTCTCTAACGAAATTCTTTGGAGACATAAATTCGAAACAAAAGGTAGAACTATTTCGATAAGCGTCACACCAGGTTTAAATAATAATTCAGGGAACAACAAACTTAACGCAACAAGTAAATATTTCAGACCGACAGAAGTAACCGATTCTTTAGACCAAAAATCTGACCTGACAACTGACGGATTAAACCTGTCCTACAATATCGCCTATACAGAACCCATAGCCGATAAATCACAACTTCAAATCAATTATTCAGGTAGATACAATCAAAACGAATCGAATAAAACAACTAACAATTACGACCCTCTTGCAGGCAATTACGATGCAATGGACACAAGCTTGTCAAATATTTTTTCGAGCAACTACATGAACAACAATCTCGGGACAACATATCGTTACCAAAATGTTGCCTACAATTATTCCATTGGACTTTCCTATCAAAACAGCCGTTTGTATAATCTGCAGGATTTCCCATATTCTTCCGAAACAGATAAAAGCTTCAATAATATTTTACCAAATGCCAGTTTCCAATACAATTTCACAAAAAGGAACAACATACGACTGTTTTACAGAACTTCAACTAATCTACCATCAATTGAGCAGTTACAGGATGTTGTAAACAACTCAAATCCTTTGCAAATATCTGTTGGTAATCCAAATCTTTCAGAATCATACGAACATAGTCTTTATGCAAACTTTATGGCAGTCAACGAAGGCAACTCCTCAAACTTTTTCATCAATGTTGGTGGCAGATACGTAAACAATTACATCGGACAAAAAACAACCATCATAGCATCAGATACAATTTTAAATAACGGCTACTTCGTCCAACAAGGAGTCCAGCTAAGCCAAAGAGTTAACCTTGACAACTATGCAAGCTTCAGAAGTTTCATTTCTTACGGCTTCCCTGTTAGTTTCATCTCAAGCAACCTGAATTTGAATGCCGCATTCATGTACAGCAAAACTCCAGGGATTTACAATAACGAAGTTAACAACTCACACTCCAAATCAATAAACTTTGGTGCTGTTATAACAAGCAACATCAGCGAAAAATTCGATTTCACATTAATGTCATGGTCTAACTACAACATCGTCACAAACTCAATCAGGACATCAAGCAACACAGAATATTTCAGCCAACGTAGCAACTTCCGTGTAAATTTCTACCTCTGGGAATTCTTAGTTTTGCAAAGTG
>RCNQ01000318.1 GCA_003731675.1 Bacteroidetes/Chlorobi group bacterium ChocPot_Mid | reverse complement strand
ATATCTATGCCAGTGAGTTAATCCATCATCTTTCAGACCGTTGCAGAATGCAATCGGTTCAATTAGTTTTTGACCGTTAATAGCTAATCTCAAAGTTGGTTGTTCTAATTGTGGATTATACATATAATATGTATTAGCAACGCTTTGACTTTCGTATTCTACTTTAAGAATTACTCCAACATCATAATTCCCTGAAACACCACAAAAGAAACTCCACATATCATAAAATCCTGCTGAACCTTCAATAGATGCTATCTTTGCCAAGTCTCCACGTACTATTTCATCAGAAAATTTCAATCCATAATCATCACCAGGATCAATCGAAAGATTAGATTCTGATATTCCACCTGCAGGTATATTCCATTCTAATACATTATGTGGTTCATAAAATTTTCTACTGACAAGTAAATTCAACTTACCTAACGCTTGTTTAACCCACGGGAAAAATGAAGTGTCCATTGGATTAACCTTACCTGCATTATATCGCTCAAGCTGATTATCTTTAGTCCTTCTTATTTTATTCAGTAAACTCATCTTATTTATTTTTCATTAAATATACAGTTCCTAAAATAGCTATTGCGTGAGTCGCTACTTTAAACCATGTCCCTTCGCACCATTCTTTTTTCCGCTCAATTTCTTTTGTAATTGTGATTGTTTCTACTTTGATTGTGTCTGGTACTGGACGCATCAAAAAGGAAAAAACATTCTCAGGATAATCAAATCGTATATTGAAAGTATCTTTTATTATCGTATCTAATACGGCTGTGAACGGCTTCGTTTCGACAGTATCGTATAGAATATGATGCACAGGAATTTCTCTGTAAATAATTTTTGCTGGAGCTTTTACAGTTATTGGAGCCGAGGGGATTGAAATTAATTTTTCTGTTGTATCCCTTTTCTCTTTGTCCAAATAAACAATTTTCAATTTTGGTTTTTGGAATAGCAAGAAATACCCGAGCAGTAACAGGATTACTGCTATAAGCAAAATAATAATTATTTTTTCTATAGTAATTTTTGTTTTCATTTTTCAGAATTTTCGCTATATTTTCAGGTAAAATATATTGATTAAAATTTTTTACATATCTCTTAGTATTCCTTGCATAGCCGCGTCGAATCAAGTATTTTTTATAGCATTCTTGTTTCTTTTTTGGCTTTGATTCCTGCCAGTATTTGTAATCGAGTATCGAATAAATCCAATGTGAATATGTCGCATAACCGCAATATGTTTTTGCTAAACAAGTTGTTAATCTCTTATTTGCTTTCCGCATTCCGAATAGGTTATTCCCGATTAAAGCAAGTTTCGATTTGTATTCAATCTTACCGCTTTTCCATCCAGACTCTTTTATCGTTTGTTTAAATACTATCACAGGATTTTCAATTTGCAAATCAATTATTGCTCTGGCAACATTTTGCGTTGTTAATGGTTCAGTTTTCCATTTATTTATTGCCCAGCTTATATCCTGTGCCTGTATCTGAACAACAAAAAGCAATGCAAGTATTAATAATAAATATTTCATATCAACCTAATTTTAAAAGAACAAACTATTTAACGTTACATCCCTGCTTTTCAGCAGTGTTACCGATTGGAATGAATCCTACCAATCCTTTGATTAAAAGTATTCTTGACAATGGATGATAAATATTTCTTTCTCGCTTGTAAACTCCATTACCTTCTCGTTGATTTCCTGTCTTACCATTCGATGTATTGCCGGCAATTACTGTCACCCATCCCAATTCACCTGTCTCGATGATTCTCTCAACATGTCCGGTAATATCACCGCTATTTTGGTATACTAATAAATCATGAATTGCTGGTTCATAAGATACAGCATAGCCCTTTTTCTTAGCATAATTATAACTTGATATTGCTAATGCTGATTTTGGTATTGGAATATCTGATTTCTGTTTCGCATTTACTGAGAAACACCAATACTGTAGCATTTGGCAATATGGTTGTCTGCTAACTCCAAACAGGTTTTGATATTTTTGCACTGCACCGTCATTATGTCCAGACGCTTCTTTAATGCCTACCTGAGCGAGCAATGAATCATAACTTAATTGAATTAAGTATGGTTCACATTTTATTTCATATTTTAATTGTGACCAATTTCCGTAAGTAGCGAAAATGGTTAGAAGCAATATGGTAAGCAGTAACCTCATGGTTTAACAAACACAAAATAAAATCCAATTAAAATTGCTGCTGTTATAAAACAGACTCCTTTAAATATCTCTGTTATAGCTCGATTATCCCCTGCTTTAACGAAATCGATTTTAGTGAATACCCAAAGTACATAACCTGAAATCAGCACTGTTACTGTTGCGAACAGCACAATTCCTGCGATTACTTCAAAATATAAATATTTGAATCTCAGCATAAACAACATTGCGATTGTAATTATCAAAGCAGTTGAATTGCGAAGTAACCAGGATTTTATATCTTCCCATTGTTTTTTCCAGATATCATTTATATCTTCATTTTCATTTTTGTCCATTGTTTTTTACCTCCGTTGGTATATGATTTTTTGCCCTACGTTTGTCTTTATACCACTTCCATAAAGTATATGCAATTGTTATTATGAAAGCAATTAATTGAAAGCACAACACAAGATCCTCGAATGTTATATATTTAAATAATGCAATCAACGAACCTGTAATCCATAAAATCATTGGTTTAATATAATCCGACATATTATTCTTCCTCATACCCAAACGGGAAAATGTTATTTAATCTATAGTGCTGTCCGTAACACCATACTTGTCCATCATAAAATATTTTTCGTTGGTCCTCGGGGATCACTCTATTACCTTGAATTACATTTCCTGTTAATGCTTGTCGTATTTTTTTACATATATTACGAACTCCATTATCGCCGCGAACACTCCTTGCAAAAATAGTTGTTTCAATACCAACTTTACCTTCTTGATCACCAAGAGTTTCATTTTCAAAATCAATGTTATCGCAATTAACAAGAATCTCACAAATTGGATGAGACATATTATAATCAAGTACACCATCAACATATTGAGGATCTTCTGGGAATGACTTTATAATTGCTTCATTCTCGGAAAAATCATTTTGTAAAATCTTAATGATTTCTTGCTCTATTGAATTCTCATCCATTGTTATACTGTGAATATAATTCATCGGTGAATACTTGAGCCGAAGAACTAACTTTAAAAAACTTCGGACGGTCTTTAGAATCCTCAGTCTCAAGTGTCATATCACCACGTTGTATGGATTTGAGATGATTAAATTGATCAGTACGCGTCCTTATTAAGTTCTCCGGTAGCTTAACTTTGTTTCTTCTGTCATACAAATCGACAATCGTTAATTGAATACAGATATTTTTCAATATGGAATTATCTGTGATTTCATCCAAAGGGTATCTCCCTCGAATGTAGCCGTCAATAATTTCCGAATTGCTTTCTATCAATTCATTAACGACATCTTCTGCAATAACCGTAGGTTCAATGTCATTACTCAACCTTGCTATCTCTGCTTCAGATAACTTATTTTTAATATCTTCTATTGTGCAGTATGACATTAAATTTTATCCTTATTTTTTTTATTACAGGGTATCAATCTTACAATCAATACCCTGTTTGCTTTATTTACAAAAAATATTCTTGTAATCAAATCAATTATACTACAGGAACAACATTTGCAGATATTACCAAATCAGGTTCTGCAATTGCAGGTAATGACTTCTGCTCAAGTCTCCACTCAAGATATGTCTCATCATCATTGACTTTTGGCTCAAGTAGGAATTCTGATGAAATGACTTCAAAGTCAGTACTTTTACGAATTCTGTAAATAGGACCAAAATGCAAATCATATCTACCTTCTGATGGGAAGAAGATTGCTTTGTGTTTATCAATAATATCCTGAGTGTTACCATCAGAATCAACATATTGTTGGTTATATTCCCAGAAATCAATTCCCATGAAACGTCCGATATATATTCCGAACTTTTCATTGGCTGCATTCAGATCTAATTGTCCAACTTTATAGTTTAGATT
>RCNQ01000046.1 GCA_003731675.1 Bacteroidetes/Chlorobi group bacterium ChocPot_Mid | reverse complement strand
GATTTAATTCTGTATTCGGATTTTTAAAACAATGCGTGATAAAGCAATATATTTTAATCCTAAAAAATGGTTGTCTGAACCACGCATTGTTATCGGATTGATGAGTGGTACTTCTCTTGATGGTATTGATGCTTCATTGGTTAGATTTTGGATTGAAAATAACGTACACAAATTTCATACCATAGGATTTTACTATTTACCTTTCAGTAGTGCGATAAAAACTAAAATATTGAACGTCATTAATCACAAAATTTTTGTAAGTGATATTTCAAATTTGAATTTCCTCCTGGCAAATTATTACAATAAAGCTGTGAAAAGTTTATTGATAAGGAATAATTTTAAAAGCTCAGATGTTGATTTAATCGGATTACATGGTCAGACAGTTTGGCACAAACCGCCATACTCAACATATCAGCTTGGCTCAGCATCTGTTCTGAATATTTTATCAGATGTTCCTGTCATTAGTGACTTTCGTTCAGCAGATATTGCATTGGGAGGGCAGGGTGCTCCTCTTGTCCCAATTTTTGACAAGGTCTTTTTATCAGATAATAATAAGAATACCATTGCCTTGAATATTGGTGGTATGGCTAACATTACCTATTTGCCTCGTAGAGGAAGTGTAATTGCTTTTGATACAGGACCTGGAAATGTTTTGATTGATTCCTTTGCAAGAAAACTATTCAAAAAAGATTTTGACAGAAATGGCAAATTCGCTATGAAAGGTAATTTATCTTTTGAACTTTTCAGTTTTCTAAAGCAATTGAAATTTATTGGGAAAAAACCACCGAAATCTACTGGACGAGAACTTTTCAATACAGAATACATTAATAAATTATTTAAATTCATCATTGATAAAAAAATTTCAGAATATGATGCTATGAACACTTTGACCAAATTTACTTCGTGGAGCATAGCTGAAAATATCAGAAAATTTACTGATGAAAAATCAAGAATAATTGTATCAGGAGGTGGTGCAAGAAATTCTGCAATAATGTTATTCTTGCAAGATGAGTTACCACTTGCTGAAATTAAAAGGAGTGATGATATTGGTATCAACTCTGATGCCAAAGAATCCATTTGTTTTGCTTATCTTGCATGGAGAAATATAGCTAATCTAACCGGGAATATTAAATCAGTAACCGGTGCAAATAAGGAAGTAATTTTAGGTTCGTTATCAATACAATGAGCGAAATACATACAATATTGAGAAGTTCTGGGAAGTATGTCAATTTTGGGCTTTTGATTCTTAGGATTGGTCTCGGAATAATGTTTATTATGCATGGATTACCAAAAATCCAAGGAGGTGCTGAGGTTTGGGAAAAGGTAGGTTCTGCAATGCAATATGTTGGTGTTCATTCATTTTTTACTATCTGGGGATTACTTGCCGCAGTAGTTGAAGTTGGTGGTGGAGTGCTTTTATTTGCAGGGTTATTGTTTAAACCGACAGTAATTGCATTGATTATTATAATGGCTATAGCGGCTAATATGCATATTGCTCTGAATCAGGGATTGGAAGGTGCTTCTCATGCTTTAGAGCTTGGGATTGTTTTGTTGAGTTTATTGATTACTGGTCCTGGGAAATATAGCATTGATAATTCTCTGTTTTCTGATGATGATGATGGTTGATATAAATGATTTGGTCATTGCATTAAGAAATACTTTTTTCTTCAAAGCTTTTTACTGCAAATAAGTCTATAAAATTCTATATTTTCTTTTCTACAAAACATTTCTTTATTTGTTGCAGGGAATTGCCATTGGTCATCATTAGTAATAACTTGAAAATTGAACAAAGATGTATTCTCAATAAGTTTTCGATGGTAATCATCAATTTCTTTGATGTCAGATGCTAAAAAAAATTGACCATCAGGTTTTAAAATTCTATAAATTTCGTTCAAAAAGTCCTCATCAAAAGCTCTTCTTTTTATATGTTTTCTTTTGGTCCAAGGGTCTGGGAACAAGTAGAATATCTTTTCAATAGATTGATTTTCTATGAATTTCAAACCATTAACTACACTATACCAAAGTGCATAGCAATTTTGAATATTTTCGCCTTTAATGAAATTGTTGAGCCAATCAACAAGAGTCTTACGAATCTCAATGCCCAATAGATTTTTTTGAGGATAAATTTCTGCCATATTTAAGAGGAAAGTTCCCTTGCCACAACCTATATCAAGAAAATCAGGTGGCATGGAATTCGAATAAATTTCATTCCAATTAAATTTTTTGTAAATTGGCGGATAATATTCGGGTAATTCTTTGATTTCAGAGAATTTGAAATAAAAATTAGGTTTCGTGTGGTGACGAAGCCTTTTGGGTAAAGGATATTTTTTATAATCTATTTTCATTCTCAAAAATTTAATATTTTTATAAAACAAATTTAGCAATAATGTTCGATACAACATATAAATACAGAGAAAAAAATATATTTGCAAATCAAAAAAAAATAATATAGTTTTCTTAAAGATTTTAATAATGTTTTAATAATAAAGCTTAGACTAAAATGAAAGAAGCAGAATTAATTATAAAGGCAATGAAGAAATCAGGCAAACCAATGAAGTCAGGTGAAATTGCTGAAATGACCAAATTGGATAAAAAATTGGTGGATAAAGCTGTCAAGGTGTTAAAAGATGAAGGGAAGATAGTTTCACCGCAACGTTGTTTTTATTCTATTAAATGATAGATTGATAATTAGTTTTTTTATAAATAAAAATGGAGTTAGATATGGGAAACCAGAAGGAAAAAAATGAGAGATTAGTTCAAATTATGAAGCAATGGCAGGAAGTCGAAGATGCTTCAATCCGCAGCACAACTGATATATTGAAGAAATCATCAAATCCAATTGTTCACATAATCATGGAAATAATCAGGCAGGATTCTGCTCATCACAGAAAAGTTCAGCAAATGATTATTGACCATTTCGAAAAGGAAACTTTGAAACTTACACCAGAAGAGCTTGTCGAATTTTGGGATTTGGTCGAAGAGCATGATGAAATTGAGAAAAAGACAATTACATTAGCAAAGGATGCTTTAAGAGAAACTAAAGCACCATTAGTTGCTTATTTAATTAATTATCTTTTGATGGATGAGAAAAAGCATGATGATTTGCTTGAGGAAATGTCAAGAATAAAGAGCGGAATGTATCCTTACGGTGGATAATTTTCTTAACAGACAAGCTGTATTTACTTTTTTTGAAAGTAGGTACAGCTTTTTTTTATTCATTTAATTCCTTTTCAAATAATTTTTTCTATATTTGTTTTTTCATTGTTTTGTAAATATTTAGAAGAAAAATGCTTAGTAGATTTAAAATATTTTTTATAACACTCTTTTGTATAAATATATCGCTTTTATTCTCGGAAGAAAATGAGATAATAGTAAGTTACGGATTAAAAGCTGGTATAAATCTGGCAACATTAAACGGAGAGCAGGCATTTTTAATTGTCAATGATAACAGACTGGATGCAACATCAAAAATCTCAGCTGTTGGAGGGTTACAATTAGATTTTTTAATAAGTGAGAAATTTGCTATACAACCTGAATTGCTTCTCTCGATGAAGGGAGTAAATTTCGATGCAAATGAATATATTCATACTTGGTCTTTATGGTATCTTGAATTACCAGTGCTGTTTAAGTCTGTATTTGAAATGGATAATAATATTAATGGCTCTTTTTATGTTGGTCCTGCAATTGCTTATAAATTAAAATCAACATGGAGCGAGAAATATTTGGATTCATACTTAAATGAAAATAAGAAATTGTATGGCATTAATGATATTGATTTTTCAGCGATTGTAGGTGCTTCCTTTGATATGTCGGCATTTAATAGCAGGATAGGACTTGATTTAAGATATACTTACGGATTGATTGGCATCCAAAAACATATAAGTGCACAAAACGGAACAATCAGTATTTCGCTGTACTACGTCTTGGGTTATAGCGAGTTGTAGTTTAAAAATCTAATCCCTAATATTCATCTATTATTCATTGAAGAATAACAATTGGCTTTACGATTTGCTCTTTGCCATCTTTTATCAGCCTGATCCAGTATGTTCCTGTGGGTAAATTATCATTAGTTGTAAACTGAATTGTATGCTCTCCTGCTTCCTTAAAACCTGAGTAAATATCTGCGATTTTAATACCTAAAGTATTTATTAATTCAAGACTAAGATTTACATTGTTCTCTAAAAAATAATGAATAAATATTTGACTAGTTATGTGAACCGGGTTAGGAGAAACTTCAAAATAAGAGCATGAGTTTTTCTTTGGGAAGTTATCAATATCTGTAGGAAATCTCTTGAAGTAATGTAAAAATCGCGTTGAATTTACCCAATTAGAATCTGACCATGATTGATTAATTTGTTCGTATTGTAATTGAAAAGTATCTATTATATGTGTAATTTTAATGTTATTCTTCCAATTGTCAGAATCCCAATATTTATTTATAATCACATTCAAATTATTATCTGGGTTATAGAAATATTCCGTTTTACCTCGATTAATCCATTTTTCTTCTTCAAAAAACTGACTAATTATCATTTTCAATTTATTATTTTCATAAGAAATGCTGATTTTACTATCATCAATTGGATTTCCCGATATAACTTTTTGTTTTAGTATAAAAATTAAATTAAAAGTAGAATCATATGAATAAATTTCTCTGTTATATAAATGCCATACATTATCCTCCCATTTAAAGTAATCAATTGATAAAATAGAATCAAAATTGGAATAATAATAATTTATTTTTTCGGTTAAAATTTGTAAACCATCAACAAATATCTTTGATATAACACTACTTTTTTTTTGGTTGTAATAGTCAAACTCATTAGCAGCTGTTTCGGTCCATAAATTATCAAAGAATTTTAAATACTTTTCATAAATTACATCGTCATACGAATTATATTCGTATATAGTTTTTGAATTATTTATCCAACTATCATTAACAAATTCTTTGGTGATTATTTCAGTTAATAAATTCTTGTTATTATAAATAAAATTGGTTTGTATTTTATTTACCCAAAAATCCTCCCATCCTTTTTCAAGCACAGTTGAAATTTTATTAAATTCAGTATAATGATATTGTAATTGTTTAACGAAATCCCATGAGTTTTCATTCCATGAAAAATAAAATGTTGAATCAATTTGATTATTTTTCAAAAAAAAGTCATCGAAAAATAGTGAATTATCTTCCGAACTTTTTATTTTTGAGTTCAAGATAAATAATGGCTGTAATAATAAAGAAATTATTATTAGTTTAAAGAATTCAAAAAATATAGTATTATTTTTTCTCATAAATTATATTTTTAAATTTTGACAAGTATATTCCTTGGCTATTCCATGTTGATAATTTAATAAAGTATACACCATTAGTTAATTGAATATTTGGGGAATAACAAATCTGATTAAGTCCTGACTCTTTAAATTCTTTTAAAATATTCTCTAAAAATTGACCTGAATAATCAAAAATATCTAAGCTAACAAATGAATCAAATGGAAGAAAAATTTCTATTTGAGTTGAATTAATTATTGGGTTGGGAAGAATTCTTAAATCAATTTCTTTTTCTTTTATATTTGTAACATCATTTGTCTGACTACACCAAGGTTGAACAATTCTTTCTCCATAAGAATCCCCTGAAGAATTATAAGCGGATACCTTATATGAATAATTCCCCGTATATAATTCAGGCAGATTAGTCGTTTGATATAAATACCATTCATTCTGATCGTTATCCCATTTA
>RCNQ01000317.1 GCA_003731675.1 Bacteroidetes/Chlorobi group bacterium ChocPot_Mid | reverse complement strand
TGGATATTATTGTTGATTGTCTGCCGGTTACAGTTACTTCATCTAAAAGCAATTCCGAATTTAACTCTATATCAAGATAATTTTTTGTGATAGGAATTTCTATAGTGTCTTTGCCGTATCCTATATAACTTGCTACCAGCTTATTGGAAGAGTTGTTTCTTTCAATCTCGAAAAATCCATTCTCTTTACTTATTGTACCTGTTTGTGTTCCCAACCATATTAAAGTAGCACCAACGAGAGGGATTTTCTTCTTATTCTCATCTATTCCTATTATCTTACCCTTAAGCACTGATGAAATAGCTATGTCATAATGTGCAAATAAAATAATCAATAAAAGTAAAAATTTATAATTCGTTTTCATTATTAACCTCAAAAAATATTATTAAAAAATTTGACTTTAAGTCAATATTACTTTTTTAAATCAAACTAATATTAATTCTGAGGTATCTTCGCCAGATTTAAATTGTGAGTTAAATATAATGGCAGATATGATATTTTCTAAAGGTTTTTTTATATCCTTTTGTATGTATTTATTATAACCGTAATTATTTTCATGAAAACAAAGAAATTGAATCTCATAAAATTCTTTTTCCGGTAAAATCAACTTATTAACCTTAATCAATTGCTTGTCAGTTATTACAAAATCTGCTTCAATTGACAAAAATTCGGTATACTCAATGCAATGTGTATTTTTTTCTAATGTACAGGAATGAATATTCTTAAGACAATGCTCACATATCCCTGTTGTTTCTTCATGATTGTCACATTTTGCTTTGGAAAATATTGAAACAGTGTGTGTATGTGAAGTATTGCATATATGATGAAATACCATAACTCCTGAAGTTGCAGGTAGTAATGCTAAAATCAGGAAAATACCAATAATATTTTTTACTAATAAATTCATCATATTTTTATATTACGTTTTGGTGATAAAAATATTTCCTATCTTAGATGAATATCTGATTAGCAACTAATTCTTTGATAATAAAAAGATTTTTGCTATTTTTATTTTATTTATATCGGTTATGATTGTTAAAACAGAAGCAGTAGTATTAAATACCTTTAAATATGGTGAATCCAGTAAAATAGTAACACTGTTTACAAAAGATTCAGGTAAAATCAAAGGTATTGCTAAAGGTTCCAGAAAACCCAAAAACAAATTTGGCAGTGCTTTAGACCCTTTGAGCTATTCTTCTATTAATTATTATTACAAACCAAATACAGAATTATTTCTCCTATCAGATGCAGAACTCGTTACATCGTTAAGAAAAATTCAGGATTCATATACTCATCTGATGGTTGGATTAATGATTGTCGAATCAATAAACGTCACTCAGGATAACTACGACCCAAATCCTGAAATTTTCTACTTGCTTATTGATACTTTAATCAGATTAAATGAATTACCAGAAAATCCCTTTGCTTTACTGTATTATTTCCTGATTCATTTGTCAGAAATTATCGGTTTTGCATTAGATTTTTCAGAATTTAATCAAATTTTGAATGTGCAAAAGTTCAGTGAAAGTCAAAAAATTATTTTTTCATTCGAAGACGGAGCTTTTTCAATGTCTGAAACAGGCAATAATTTATTTGCCTTTAACAACAGAACAGCACTATTTCTTAACAATCTCAATTCACTGACTTTGGAAAATATCATTAAATTGGAAACAGATAAATCAATAATTAATGAGCTTAACGAATTTTTTAATCAATACTTTTCGTATCATCTCGACAGGAAAAATTCATTCAAAACTTTAAGATTATTTAAAACAATTCTATAAATTATGATAAAATTTTGCTAAATTGTATTAAATATTATGTTAAATATAGGGAGGAGTCCTAAAACTAAATAATAATGATACTTGATATTTTTCTAACTTTATTTTTAGTTTTTTTAAATGGTTTTTTTGTTGCAGCAGAATTTGCCATTGTTAAAGTTCGTTTGTCACAAATAGAATTAAAAATAAGAACTGGTAGTAAATTAGCTCTAATCGCAAAAAATCTGACTCAACATCTTGATTCTTATTTATCAGCAACACAATTAGGTATTACCCTAGCTTCATTAGGACTGGGTTGGATTGGCGAAAGTGTGGTCGCTCAGGTCATCAAAAACATAATGATTTTTTTGGGGATTACACTAACTCCTTCACTAATACATCAGATAGCCTTACCTGTTGCTTTTGTTACAATCACCATTCTCCATATTGTTTTTGGTGAACTTGCCCCAAAATCAATAGCAATTCAAAGACCTGAAAACGTGTCGTTAATAGTATCTGTTCCACTCAGGATTTTCTATTTTATTTTCAGACCATTTATCTGGCTATTAAATTCATTCGCCAATCTGATGATTCGTTTAATCGGTTTCCAGCCAAGCACAGCTGAAAGCGGATTACATACTTCTGAAGAATTACTCTTACTATTAGAAGAAAGTTCTCAAAGTGGTGTCGAAGGTTTGCCTGACAAAGAATTAATTGAAAATGTCTTTGAATTTTCAGAAATTCCTGTCAAACAAGTTATGGTTCCTCGAGGTAAAATGTTTGGAATTGAGATTAATACTGATACTGATATAATTATTGATAAAATAATTGAAGAGGGATATTCAAGACTACCAGTCTATAATAAAACAGTGGATAATATCGTAGGAATTATTTTTGCAAAGGATTTTATTAATTTTCTTAAAGATAAAAACTTAGTTGCTTTACAGGACATCATCAGACCAGCTTACTTTGTAAACGAAAATGATAAAATTGATAAAATTCTCAAAATAATGCAAAAACAAAAAATACACATGGCAATTGTCATTGATGAATTTGGTGGGACTGCAGGTCTTATCACTTTGGAGGATATAATAGAAGAAATTGTTGGAGAGATACAAGATGAATACGACGAAGAAATTCCCTTTGTAAATAAGGTTAGTGACAATGATTTTATCGTCCAGGCAATAGCAACTATTGATGATGCTAACGATTTCTTACCTGTTCCTCTCCCCGAAAATGATGATTATGAAACAGTCGGAGGATTAATTGTGAGTAAAGAAGGCAGAATACCCGATATTGGTGAAAAAATTGATATAGGGGACTATTTCTGTCAAATTTTAAAAAGCTCTGAAAGATTGATTGAGCAAGTTAAACTTACTTTAAAAAATGAGGTGGAATTCCGGGGAGATATTCCACCTCATTAACTACATTTCACGCACAACCACAAAAACTTTAAAATGTTTATACAATTGCAATTCAAAAATAGTATATTTTTATTTCAGTAGCTCTAATAATAATTCCCATATTATCTTAGTCGTTTTTATAGAAACTGTATAGTAAAAATTACTATAATTTTAATAGACTTATTCTATTAATTTTTCGTTAAATTCATAAGTCCTTAAAATTAAATATAATTTATTCAGTCTTTTAACAAAAATATGGGAATGATTTTATGAAATTGTATAAATTTAAAAAAGTTCAAAAATTGAAGATAAGTAAATCGTTAGCATGGGATTTTTTCTCTAATCCAAATAACCTTGCTGAAATTACTCCTAAAGAACTGGGTTTCAAGGTAATTTATCCAATTGAGGAAAGGATGCATACAGGCCAGATAATTGCTTATAAAATAAAGCCGTTATTAGGATTTTCCATCACTTGGGTAACTGAAATAACAAATGTTGAAAATCAATCTTCATTTATTGACGAGCAAAGATTTGGTCCTTACAAATTCTGGCATCACAGACATATCTTCAAAGATGTTGAAGATGGGGTAGAGATGACGGATATTGTCCATTATGCTATTCCATTAGGCTTTATAGGTAGAATTTTGAACTCATTAATTATCAGAAAAAAATTAAATTATATTTTTGATTTTAGATTCCAGATTTTACAAGAAAAATTCGGTAAGTAAAACAATTTATAATTTTATTTCTAAAATTGATTATTTGGTATTTTAATTGCTAATTACTTATATTTATAATAAGAATAATAAATTAATTATGGAGATAAAAATTGAAACAGATTGAAACATTATCTTCAATAAAAGGCAGAAAAATTCTCTTTGAACTTTTCAAAGAATTACGCTATGAAAAGCAATTATCAACACTTATAATATTGTTGCAAACATGGAGAGTCTGCACTTACGAGAAAGACCTTTTCAGGTATATGAAAGACGAGGTAACAGTATTGCATCCTCTCGGTTTTTTTTCAGGAACTACTCTTTGGATGCAGGAAATAGTTAATCGTTTTTATTTTTCTACTATTAACTCATTTGTATACTTTGGAGCTGCTTTATTATTAGCTCTTATTGGTATCAGAAGATTTAGTGAACATGTTTCCAATACCATGGTTATTATAGGTGTGGCATTTGAAGCACTCATGTTGCTCTTCATGTTTCTTATTATGCTTTTTACTCCAAATGATGAGGTCCTCGATGATGAAGACGAAGAAGAAGAAGCAAAAAAGGAATTACTGATAGAAATTGGTGAGATTGGAAGAGAAATGGCTGCAGCTGTTACACGGATGGAAGATTTGACTAATTCAGTCGAGCAACTTATCACTCAACAAAGAGAATTAATTAGTGTTGTTAGTCTGTTAGCTAAATCAACAGCTGATACAGTTGCTCCTAACCCACAGATGTTGGAAACAATGAAAGCGACCAATACCTTGTTGAGTCAGTTTAAGGATACAGTTGAAAGTTTCAATCTTGCTGCGAATAAACTAAGACGAGAAGAAATTGAATCTTCAGTAAAAAAGGAAGTTGAAAGAATTCTTTTATCAAAATTATAAAATAAGATAGATTTGAAACATAAAAGAAAATATAGGGTTGTTGAAATTTATTTTGTTCTTTACCTTGCGGCAATCATATTTTTATTGCCAGATAAACAAGAAGTTAAAGAAAATGAAAAAAAACTTTATGAATATAGTATTCTTACTCTTATTCCGGAAAAAACAGTTA